>CAZAWL010000208.1:0-4097 GCA_964488705.1 uncultured Sphingopyxis sp. | reverse complement strand
AGCGCCTGCGCGAGGAACGCGACCAGTTCGTCATCCTCGCCGGTGTCGGGCTGATCAGCCAGTTCGGCGGCCAGGTCTTGATCAACATCGCTGTCAACCTCCACCTCGCCCCGTCCAAGGGCATGACCTTGCCGTTCATCAGCTACGGCGGGTCGTCATTATGGGCGTTGTCGATGGCGATGGGTTTGCTCTTGGCATTGACGCGTCGAAACCCTTATCGGGCGGCTCCAAAGAATGTGGGTGGCTGGATAGCGCGATGACTGTGACGCGACACTTTGTTTTGGCGGCGGGCGGCACGGGCGGGCACATGATTCCCGCCTATGCGCTGGGTCGCGAGTTGATGCAGCGCGGCCACCATGTCGCGCTGGTTACCGATGACCGCGGCACCGCGATCCCCGGTGTGCCGGACGGAATGCAGGTGCATGTGCTGCCGACACGGCGGATGACCGGCGGTCCCGTGGGCTGGGCGCGCGCGGCGAGGGCGATATGGCGCGGACGGCGCATGGCGCGCGAACTGTTTGCCAGCTTTGAACCGGCGGCGGTCGTCGGTTTCGGCGGCTATCCCGCATTGCCGACGCTGCTTGCCGCCCTGTCGGCAAAGCTGCCGACGCTGGTCCATGAACAAAATGCGGTGCTGGGCCGGGTCAACCGGCTGCTGGCCCGTCAGGTGGGTGCAATAGCGACCGCCTATGCCGATGTGGCGCGCATCCCCGCTGCGGCGGTGGGCAAAGTCCACCTGATCGGCAACCCTGTGCGCGATGAGGTGGTTGCGCTGCGCACGGAGGGGTTCCCGCCGATCAATAATGACGGCGTCTTCCGGCTATTGGTGACGGGCGGCAGCCTGGGCGCGAGCATCCTCAGCGACGTGGTGCCAGAGGCGCTGGCGCTAATGCCGGTGGCGTTCCGTCAGCGGTTGCAGGTGACCCAGCAATGCCGCGCCGATGACATCGACCGGGTGCGTGCGGCCTATGCGGCCAGCGGCATCCCCGCCGACCTGATGACTTATATCGAGGATATGCCCGAAAAATTGCGCTGGGCGCACCTCGTCATCGCACGCGCCGGTGCATCGACGGTCGCCGAACTCACGTGCGCGGGCCGCCCCGCCATTTTGGTGCCGCTGCCCATCGCCACCGACGACCACCAAACGCATAATGTCCGCGAACTTGTCTCGGTTGGCGGCGCGCGTGCCATCCCCCAGACCAAATTCACGCCCGTCGAACTCGCCAAACAGATGCAGAGACTGGCGCTGGAACCCGGCGCGCTCGAACATGCTGCGACGCGCGCGCTGGGGGTGGGGCGGCCGCATGCGCCCCGCGATCTGGCCGACCTCGTCGAACAGAGCGGCGGTGCACCGTTGATGGACATCATCACCGTGGGCGCGAGCGCGACCGAACGGCGCGGCAAATTGGCGGGGGCAGCACGATGAAGGGTGTCGGCACCGATATCGGCATCATCCATTTCGTCGGCATCGGCGGCATCGGCATGTCCGGCATTGCAGAGGTGATGCACAATCTGGGTTATCAAGTGCAGGGTAGCGACATTGCCGATTCCTACGTCGTGGAGGGGTTGCGCAAACGGGGCATCGCGGTGGCGATCGGCCACGCCTCCGATAATGTCGGCAACGCTGCTGTCGTCGTCACATCGACGGCGGTGAAGCGCGGCAATCCGGAGGTTGAGGCGGCGCTGGAACGGCGCATTCCATTGGTGCGCCGGGCGGAAATGCTTGCCGAACTGATGCGGCTGAAATCGACGGTGGCGATTGCCGGTACGCACGGCAAGACGACGACCACCAGCCTCGTTGCCGCGCTGCTCGACGCCGGCGGGGTCGACCCGACGGTCATCAACGGCGGCATAATTAACAATTATGGTTCGAATGCGCGGCTCGGTGCGTCCGACTGGATGGTGGTGGAGGCTGACGAAAGCGACGGCAGTTTCCTGCGGCTCGACGGCACGATCGCCGTGGTGACCAACATCGACCCCGAACATCTCGACCACTATGGCAGTTTCGATGCGATCAAGGCGGCGTTCGTCGAATTCATCGAAAATGTCCCCTTTTACGGGGCCGCGATATTGTGCCTCGACCATCCGGAGGTGCAGGATATCATCCCGCGCATCCGCGACCGGCGGATCATCACATACGGCTTTTCGGCGCAGGCCGATGTGCGCGGCACCAATATTGTGCCCGGACCGGGGGGCAATCGCTTTGACGTCGTGGCCCGCGACCGCGACGGCAATAGCCGCACGATAGAGGGCATTACCCTGCCGATGTCGGGCCGGCATAATGTCCAGAATGCGCTGGCGGCCATCGCCGTTGCCATTCACATGGGCGTCGATGATGCAAAGATCGTCAGTGGTTTTGTCGGCTTTGCCGGCGTCAAGCGGCGCTTTTCAAAGGTCGGGGAAATCGCGATGGGCGACGGCGTCGCCACCGTCATCGACGATTATGCGCACCACCCGGTCGAAATCCGCGCCGTCCTGTCGGCGGCCCGCGAAGGGGCGGGGGCCGGGCGCGTCATCGCTGTCGTCCAGCCACACCGCTATTCGCGGTTGGGCGCGCACATGGATGATTTTCAACAGGCGTTTAACGATGCCGATATGGTGTTCGCGCTGCCCGTCTACGCGGCGGGGGAGGCCCCGGTCGATGGTGTATCGTCTGACGCGCTGGTCGCCGGCCTGCGCAAACGCGGGCACCGCAACGCGCACGTTGTGACGGATGCAGCCGCATTGGCCGCGGCACTCGCCGGCGATGTCGTGGCTGGCGACATGATCATCTGTCTGGGCGCGGGCGACATCACAAAGGTTGCGGCCGGCCTGGCGGCGGCGGTGGCGGCGGTTCGGTGAACATCAGCGTCACCATCCCGGCCGTGCGCGGCAAGTTGACGGCGGATGCCCCGCTCGCTCCGCTCGTCTGGTTCAAGAGCGGCGGGTCGGCACGCTGGCTGTTCGAACCGCGCGACAGTGATGATCTGGCGGCGTTTCTGTGTGATCTGGACCCGGCGGTGCCGGTCCTGCCCCTGGGCCTCGGCTCCAACCTCATCGTGCGCGATGGCGGCTTTGATGGGGTGGTGGTGCGGCTGGGAAAGGCATTTGCGACGGTCGACCGGCTCGATGCGACGGCGTTGCGCTGTGGCGGCGGGGCGTCGGGCATCCTCGTCTCCTCCACCGCGCGCGACGCCGGCATCGGCGGTCTGGAATTTCTGCGCTCCATTCCCGGCACGGTCGGCGGCTTCGTTCGCATGAATGGCGGCGCTTATGGCAGTGAAACGGCCGATATCCTGACCGAATGTGATGTCATCCTGCGCGACGGGGGTCGTCAGACGCTTCCGGTGTCGGCGCTGGGCTATAGCTATCGCCACAGCGCTTTGCCCGATGGTGCCATCGTCGTCGCCGCCAATTTTCGCGGGCGGGCGGCGGACCCGGCCGCCATCCAGGCAGAGATGGACCGCATCGCAGCGAGCCGCGAAGCCAGCCAGCCATTGCGGTCAAAAACCGGCGGATCAACGTTCAAGAACCCGCCGGGGCACAAGGCATGGCAACTGGTCGATGATGCCGGCTGTCGCGGCCTGACCATCGGCGGCGCGCAAGTGAGCGAAAAGCACACCAATTTCCTGATCAATCTGGGTGACGCGACCAGTGCCGATATCGAAGCGCTGGGCGAAGAGGTGCGCCGTCGGGTCAAGGATAAGAGCGGGGTTGATCTGCAGTGGGAGATTCAGCGGGTGGGATCGACAAAATGAGCTTTTTCGGCCTCCTAAACAAGCATGAGCGCGCCATTCTCAAAAATGTAAAACAACATGGCTGTCACGTTTGGCTGGTTTTCGATCCCGAAGGGGTAGAATCAAATTTCGCTTATTCGGTGGGGTTTACGCAAACGGTGGGTCATTCAGAGGTCATCATCTTTGGCCTTTCGGACGAATTGATGCACACCATGATTAATGAAACGATGTCGCTGTTGCGCAATGGTCTGCGCATGCACGATGGCATGCGAATTGACGGTCTGCTTGAGGGTCACTGCGTAGTGGCAAGATCGATTTCGAGCCAAAAGGCCATCGACGATGGCACGTTGCAGTTTCTGGACATCCCGTTTTTCGGTAGTG
>CAZAWL010000207.1:0-4109 GCA_964488705.1 uncultured Sphingopyxis sp. | reverse complement strand
TCAGCAACAGCCGGGCGAGGTCGTCGGCATGGATCCACGAGCCGCGCCCGCCCGGCGGCAGCAGCATCAGTCCCCGCTTTGCCATTTTGAACAATTCCAGCATGTCCGCGTCGCGCGGACCATAGACGCCCGGTGGGCGGACGATGACCCAGTCAAGCCCGCTGCCGCGCACAATGCGTTCTGCCTCGGCCTTGGACCAGCCATAGTTGGACAGGCCCGGTTCGCGTGCCGCGAGGCTGGAGACATGGACAAAGCGCCGCACACCGGCGGCCCTGGCGGCGTCGACGATCGCCTGCGTCCCGGCGATATTGGCGCGGGCGAAATCCGCGCGCGTCGGCACGTTGACGGCACCGGCAATGTGGATGACGGCGTCAGCACCTTCGCACAAAAGGGCCAGCATGTCGGGCGTTTCGAGCGTCCCCTCTATCCATAGCGGTTGGGCCCGGCCGCTGGCAAAATGGGCACCGCCCAAGCGGCGGGTGAGCGCCTGAACGCGGTGGCCTGCCGCCAGCGCATGATCGACGAGGTGGCCGCCGACAAAGCCGGTCGCGCCGGTGACGGCGAGCGACAGCTTTGGCGCGCCGGTGACGGCGAGCGACAGCTTTGCCGCTGTGGTGGTGGTCGGGATCACAGCAGCACCAGATGGTCGCGGTGGACCATGGCGCTGCGCGGCGCGTACCCAAGCGCGGCAGCCTGTGCATCGCGTCCCAGGCCGACAATCTTTGCCGCGTCTGCCGCCGGATATTCGGCGAGGCCGCGCGCCACCGTGCGTCCGGCGGCGTCGATGATGTCGAGTATGTCGCCGCGTTCAAAGCGGCCGTCGACGCGTGTCACGCCAGCGGCGAGCAGGCTGGCGCCGCCCGATAGTGCCCGGACCGCGCCGGCATCGATGTGGATGCGGCCCTGCGCCGTCAGTCCACCGGCCAGCCACGCCTTGCGCGCGCTCGCCCCCTTTTCCGCTACGAACAATGTGTGGCGGGCGGGCGTCGACAGCGGGTACGCCGCCTGTCCCGATGCGATGATGAGGTCCGCACCCGCGCTGCTGGCGATGCGGGCCGCCGCGATCTTGCTCATCATCCCGCCTGAGCCCATGCCGGATGCGGAAGAGTCATCGGCCATCGCCTCTGTCGCCGCATCGACGCGCTCGACCCGGGCAATATGGGTAGCACCCGCCAGTGCCGGGTTGCGGTCATAGAGGCCGTCAATGTCGGACAGGAGGATGACCCCTTGCGCCGCCGCCGCCTGAGCCACGCGCGCGGCCAGCCGGTCATTGTCGCCAAAGCGGATCTCCTCCGTCGCGACGCTGTCATTTTCGTTGATCACCGGAACAACGCAGAGGCCGAGCAAGCGGTCGAGCGTCGCTGCGGCGTTGAGGTAGCGCCGACGATGTTCGAGGTCATCGAGCGTGAGCAATAGCTGCGCAGCGGTCAGCCCGACATGCCCCAGCACCTCTGCCCAGACCTGCGACAAGGCGATTTGGCCGGTTGCCGCGGCAGCCTGTGCATCCTCCAGGCTGGCGCGTCCCCCTTTGGCGAGGCCGAGGCGGCGGGCACCCAGCGCGATTGCGCCCGACGACACGATGATGATCTGTTGCCCGTCGCGGGCCCGCGCCGCCACGTCGGCGGCGACGCTCGACAGCCAGTCGCGCCGCACGGCGCCATCGCCGTCCACCAGCAATGCCGAGCCGATCTTCACGACGATGCGCGGGGTCGTTGCGGGCGGGAACAGGGCGAACATATGACGGCGTCTAGCGCGGCGGCGGCGCCTTGTCAGCCAACGTTGCGGTCCTGCCCATCCCAATAGGGCTCGCGCAATTCGCGCTTTAGCACCTTACCCGCGCCGGACAGCGGAAAGGGTTCGCGCCGGAGGCTGATCGACCGGGGGCATTTATAGCCTGCGATGCGTGCGCGGCAGTGCGCGATGATGGTCTCGGCCGACGGCTCCGCTTCGCCATGGGGAATGATGATGGCGTGCACCGCTTCGCCCCATTGCGGGTCGGGAATACCGATGACGCAGACGGCTGCCACATCCGGATGCGTCGAAATGGCGCTTTCAACCTCTGCGGAAAAGACGTTTTCGCCGCCGGACACGATCATGTCCTTCATCCGGTCGACGATATAGATATAGCCGTCGTCGTCCTGCCAGGCGCCATCGCCGGTGTGCACCCAGCCATCGACCAGTGTCGCGGCCGTCTGATCCGGCTGGTTCCAGTAACCAAGCATGGTGCCAGGACTGCGCGCCGCGACTTCGCCGACCGCGCCGCGCGGTACCGGCTGTCCGTCAGCATCGACAATTTTCACCTCGCACCCCGGTGCGGGCAGACCCGCCGAGCGCGTTCGCAGCGCGCCTGGCCCGTCGAGGATGTGGTCACACGCGGCCAGCATTGTCACGAACGGCGCCATTTCCGTCTGGCCATAGGCCTGGGTAAAGGCGATGCCCGGCAGGCTGGCCATCGCCTGCCGCAACAACCCCTCGGGCATCGGCGATGCGCCATAGCCGAAATGCCTGACCGACCCGAGCTTGGCGAGGTCGAGTGCAGGGTGGCTCAGCATCATCCCCAGCATGGTAGGGACCAGCACGAGGTGGCTGACCTGTGTCGCGGCGACAATATCGAGCGTGGCGACAGGGTCAAAGGCGGCGAGGTAGGTCTGGGTTCCGCCGACCATCGCAATAGCACCGCCGCAGGTCAGGTCGGCCAGGTGAAACATCGGCGCGGCATGGAGGTAGATGCTCTGATGGTCGAAATGCATCGACATCGCCATCACCAGATGATTGTACCACAGCGCCCGGTGGGGCAGCATCACGCCCTTGGGAAAGCCCGTCGTGCCGCCGGTATAGAATAGTCCGGCGAGATCTTCCCCGCCGCGTCGCGCATCATCGCAAGGCTGATGGCCGGCGATGATGGCTTCATAGCCCAGCATCGTGTCATCCCCCGTTTCGGCGATGGAAATGACATGGCGGACCCCCGTCGCCGCTTTGCAAATCTGCGCCGCCATGGGGGTGAAATGGGCATCGACGATGATGATGGCTGCACCCGAATCGTCGAGCGAATAGGCATGTTCATCGACCGCCCAGCGGCTGTTCATCGGTACGACGGCGCCGCCGGCCCACCAAACGGCATAGAGCGATTCGGTATAATGGTCGCTGTTGAGCGCAAGGATGGCCACCCGGTCACCCGGCTGTACGCCTAGGGCGCGCAGACCCGACGCCAGCCGCGCCACGCGTGTGCGCAGAGCCGACCAGCTTTGTCGTCGTTCGCCGTCGATTGTGGCCAGGTGGTCGGGGCGCGTATCGGCGGCGCTGTGCAGCGGCTGCGTCATCTGCATCGTCATCGGCCACACCCCGTTTCCGCCGCTCGTCGTCGCAGCTTAGATGCCGCACGGGCTTTGTCCAGCGCCGTGCCAAAGCCGGACAGGCGGCAAAGCCGGTCGCGACGACACAGGATTGCGACATTTCCCCGCCCTATGGCGGCGGCCATATATTGCTGTCCAACGCGCCGGCACGACTGGGGGCATCATCGGCAACGCCGCTGCATCGCGGGACGGTTGCCGATGCGATTACGCCGCCCAGTGACTCGGGAACGCCGCTCTATGAACCTGTTTGGATAGTTATGAAATTTCAATTACCCAAATAGGCTATAGCGGCGACCATTCAATAGGTCTTTCATTTTGGCAAGATTGAACAGGATCGCGACATTACCCAGCTGCGACATAAATTCCGATTGATTGTCGTTCTCTATGTGATTTTTCGTCGCGCCGCCGCCATTTATTGTCCCTTGTGTTGTTCGCCGTTTTGGCGGAACTGCTAGTCGAACGAGAAGGAGAACAACCATGACTTGCGATGTCAAATCCAGAGGGCGTCCGAAAGGCACGGGTCTCAATGATTCTCAAACATTGAAATCGATGGCTGACTTGATGGCGAAAGACCCACGGCTTTGCATGGCGGCGGCGGCGCGTGAGGTGCTGGGGCGGATAAATGAAGCCACCACGCGACGATTACAGCGCAAATGGCGCGAGATGGGAGGTGGTTTGCTAGCAGCCGCCAAGGCGGAGCGTCAGGCTGAATTGAGGCGTGATGCCGAACAAGCGTTGGTAGCGGCGCAGAAAATA
>CAZAWL010000206.1:0-4115 GCA_964488705.1 uncultured Sphingopyxis sp. | reverse complement strand
GCCCATCGCGTTTTCCACGCGGTCGACGAACACTTCGACTTCGTCGCCGACGTTGAGGTCGGCCTTTTGGCCGGGCATCGCGAATTCGCGCAAGCTGACGCGACCTTCGCTCTTCAGACCGACGTCGATGACGGCAATATCATTTTCGATTGCGGTAACGGTGCCCTTGACGACGCGCCCTTCAAACTGGGTGTCGGCACCACCGATGGCTTCGTCGAGAAGCGCCGCGAAATCATCGCGGGTGGGGTGTGGCGAACTGGCCATTATTGATGTTTCCTTGCACTATATTTCCGGCCGCCGGGTTGGTTCCCGGGGTCTTGTGGCCGAACTGCCGCGGAGGCCGGATGCCGACCGCAGCATCCCCCACACACAGCCTGTGCCATTGCCGGACCGCTGCGCCGAAAGGCGCCGCGTCGCTGGCCATGTCAGGATTGTGCCCGAGGGACGGGCGGGCGATTAGGCGACAATCCGCCCGAATGCAAGGAAAAAGCTGGTGTCAGGCGTGGTCGTGGATGGTGTCGCGCTGTGCCCAGCGCAGCATCCGCCACCATAGCGGGCCGGGGCCAAAGGCGAGATCCCGCCACAGTGGCATCGATGCCGCGCGACGTGCCGGCACCGGCGGCGCAAAGTTCAACCGGGCGGCGGCGTTAATGCTTGTCATGATCGGATCAGCCCCATCAGAATTCTGAGGATGCGATAGTCCAGCCGGGTTAAAGCGCGGCGACAGTGCGGTGACAGAAATATGACATCGTCGCGGGCTGTCAGGCGGGCGCTGTCAGGTGGTCGAGGGCAGGCGATAACGCATCGCGACATCGCAGCGCTGATAGCGCGCACCATAGTCCGCCATGATCTCGGCATCATGCTCAAAACCGAGCTTTTCATAGAGGTGGATCGCCGCCGCGCATTTGTGGTTGGTCAGCAGATAGAGTTTCTCCGCCCCCATCTCCGCAGCCCTGCTGATCATGGCGGCGAGCAGAAATTCCCCCGCCTTGAGCCCGCGCGCCGTCTCGCGCACGCCCATCTTTGTCAGCTCAAACGCAGCCGGTCCGGTTTTGAGCAGCGCGCAGGTGCCGACGATGCCAAGCCCGGCGGCCTCGACGAACATGATCGTCCCGCCCGGCGCGATGATCCGCTCCTGCGGGTTCTCCAAAATGTCACGGTCGGTCGGCTCGAGCGTGAACATCGCCTGTATCCATTCGGCGTTGATGTCGTGAAACAGCGGCGCGAGGCTGTCGTCATAGTCGCGCAGGCGCAACTTGGGGGCGGACGACAGGGCGGCATCGGCCGCTGCTATGGCCGCTGATATGGCGGCGTCCCGGTCAAGCCTGCTGGTGTCGATGACGATGGCGTCCGCGGCGGCCACCAGCGGGGCGGTGGCGCGGGCGCTGTCACGGTCGTCGCGCGCGCGAATGTCGGCGAGGATGGCGTCAAAGCCGACATCGCTGCCGTGCGCCAGCATGTCGGCGTGGCGGCGACGGGCGCGTTCCTCAGCACTTGCGGTGATGAACAGTTTGACGTCGGCATGGGGCGCGATGACGGTGCCGATGTCGCGGCCGTCGAGCACGGCACCGCCGGGCTGATCGGCAAAGGCGCGTTGACGGGCGAGCAGCGCCGCCCGCACCGCGGGGTGAACCGATGCCCGGCTGGCGAGGCTGCCGGTGGTTTCCAGCCGCAGCGCCGGATTATCGAGCAGGGCATCGGGAAAGTCACAGCCGCGCAGCGCGTCAGCCTCATTGTCGGGGTCGCCGCCCAGCGCCGCGCAGTGCCAGCCGACAGCGCGATAGAGGAGGCCGGTGTCGAGGTGTGGCAGGCCGAAATGCGCCGCCAATGCTTTGGCTATCGTGCCCTTGCCGCTTGCGGTCGGCCCGTCAACGGCGATGATCATGGCTGCGCTTTCCGCTGTTTCACGGCTTTCCAGGCCCCCCAGCTCGCGATAGCGGCCCATGATGCCTCCAGCACGAACGCCGGCAGATTGAAATTGACCGATAGCGACACAAGCAACAGGGCAGCGCCCGCGAGATTGACGAGATTGAAGGTCAGCCGGTCAAAATCCTGCCGCGCATTGGCGTAGGCAAAGCCGCCGATGAACAGCAACGTGCCGACCATGCCGATGATATCTGCGGCGAGCGGGGAGATGAGGCCGGTCATGGCCGTTCACCTGCCAGCCCCGCGAGCAACGCCGCAAACCCCGGAAAGCTGGTCGCCACGGGGCGCATGTCGTCGATGGTGATGGGCGCGCGGCACATCAGCCCGCCAATCGCGGCACTCATGCAGATGCGGTGGTCGAGCAGGCCCGCCACCGTCCCGCCGCCGCGCAGCAATTCTCCGCCGGTGCCGGTGATGGCGAGGCCATCCTCCAACTCCTCCACGCTCGCGCCCATGGCGGTGAGCGCGGCGGCCATGGCGCTGATGCGGTCGCTTTCCTTCACCCGCAATTCGTCGAGGCCGCGAAACAGGCTGCGCCCCTCAGCCAGTGCGGCGGCGACAAAGGCGACTGGAAATTCGTCGATCATGCTCGGCGCGTCGGCCGGGTCGGGTTCGATGGCCGTCAGCGCCGCATGGCGGACGACCAGGTCGGCGACAGGCTCCCCGCCCACGGTGCGGGCGTCAACCTCCTCGACATCGCCGCCCATGCCGCGCAGCAGGGCGAACAGGCCGGCGCGGGTCGGGTTCAGCCCGACATTGGCGATGCGCACCGTGCTGCCCGGCACGATGCTGGCCGCAACCGCAAAAAAGGCGGCGCTCGACGGGTCGCCCGGCACGTCGATCGTCTGCGGCTTCAGCTCCGCTTCGCCCATCAGGCGGATGTGGCGGACCCCCGCGACCTCCTCTACCGACAGGTCGGCACCAAAGCCGCGCAGCATCCGCTCGCTATGGTCCCGCGTCGGGACGGGTTCGATCACCTCGGTCATGCCCGGCGTGTTGAGCCCGGCGAGCAATAGGGCGGATTTCACCTGCGCCGATGCAACGGGCAGCGTGTAGCTGATCGGTATGGCGGGCGTGAGGCCGCGCACCATCAGCGGCAAAGTTTTTGTCCCATTGGTCCCCGGAGAGGCGCTAATGTCCGCCCCCATCAGGCTGAGCGGGTCGATGACGCGGCCCATCGGGCGACCCGACAGGCTGGCATCGCCGATGAATGTCGCCGTGATCGGGTGACTGGCGACGAGCCCCATCAGCAGCCGGGTCGACGTGCCGCTATTGCCCATGTCGAGCGCGCCCGCCGGTTGCATCAGGCCGCCGACGCCGACACCATGCACCCGCCATTCACAGTCATCCGACCGCGTCATCCGCGCACCCATCGCCTGCATGGCGGCTGCGGTGGCGAGCACGTCCTCGCCCTCCAGCAGACCGGTGATCCGGCTTTCACCAACGGCGAGTGCGCCGAGCATCAGGGCACGGTGCGAAATCGACTTGTCGCCCGGCACCGTCAGCGTGCCGGTCAGCGGACCGGCATGGACAAATGATCGGGGTGCGGGGTCGGGGCTGGCATGGGGCATGGTCGGCTGCGCTTTTGACAGCGCCATGGCTTTCTGGCAATGCGCTCGCGATTCGACGGGGACGCCGCGGTTTCAGCGGCACTGTCGTTATATTTTTTCCAGTTTCCAGCGAGCAAGAGCGACATGATCAAGGCTGAATGGGGCACCAAGCGCAGCTGTCCCAAATGTGCGACGCGTTTTTACGACCTCGGCAAAGAGGACCCGGTGACCTGCATCAATTGCGGCAATGCCTGGGCGCCTGAACCTGTGCTCAAATCCAAGCAGCCTCTGCCCTATGAGCAGCTGAAGCCGGGGAGCCCGGATTCGAGCGAAAAGGCGACGACCGAGGATGATGACACCGACCTCGACCTCGACGTCGATGTCGATGACGACAATGTGTCGCCGGATAATGATGTCGACCTGGGTGACGACGACGATCTGGGCGTCGACACCGGCGACAAGGAAGACGACGATACATAATTTTCTGTGCGGGGGGAGCGTCTCCCCCCTTGCATAGACGACGCGCCCTCGGTTAAGGGGCGCGCCTGCCGCACACCCATATGCGGCCAAATGGTGACGGGGCCTTAGCTCAGCTGGGAGAGCGCTTGCATGGCATGCAAGAGGTCAGCGGTTCGATCC
>CAZAWL010000205.1:0-4124 GCA_964488705.1 uncultured Sphingopyxis sp. | reverse complement strand
GCTGCAGTCTGAGAACGGCGTTGCGCTCGTTTCGCGGGCGATCCTCGGGTCGGGCGAAGCTGCAGATGGTGCATTTCTTGTCGCCATCGGCGGGCAAGCGGGCCAGACCTGCCGGCTGATTATCACGCGTTCCGCAGTGCAGAATTCGGCCCTGGTTGATGCGCTGCTTACGGCGCTTGGTCAGCCGAACGCTGACCCTAATGACGCGTGGAATGTTCTCGAGCCGTCGACACCTAACCCCAACTATATCCGACGGCTAGCGGTCCGGCGTTTTGAAGGGCAAGGCTATATTGCCAGCATCCTCGCACCAACGGCAGCAGGGCCCGTCGCCGCTGTCGTCATCGTCGCACCCACTTCTAACTTCCAACGCGAACAACCAGCAGGCCATTGATATGCCCCTCAACTTCGAACTCGTCACACCTACCGCGCTCGTCCGCAGCGAAGACGTCTATATGGTCAGCGTCCCCGGCAGCGAGGGCGACTTTGGCGTGCTCGAAGGCCATGCACCGTTCATGTCGACCATCAAGGCAGGCGATATCGCGATCTACAAGACGGCTGGTGGCGAGCCGGAACGGATCGCCATTGACGGCGGTTTTGCCGAAGTCAGCGAAACCGGCCTGACCGTGCTGGCCGAACGTCTGGTCGGCTGAGCGCAGCCGATTAATTGGGCGAAGGCACCACCCGAAATACCCAATGGCGCATCGCCAGATAGGTGCCGGTCGCGAGCATCGGTAACAGCAGGAACTGCGCCAGATAGGGGCCGAGCCCCAGCTGGCCCAACAACCACAGCGCAGCGCTGTTGACCGCGCACTGTGCGACATAGACACCAAGGAACCGGGGCAGCAACAGCGGGTCGGCATTGCGGAACACGACGATGCCGATCGAGCCGAAATTGAACAGCGCCCCCAGCGCCGTCGATGCCATGACGGCGACCCACATCGTCGCACCGGCCGCCAGAAAGGCGACATAGAGCGCATAGCCGACCAATGTGTTCACCACGCCAATGGCGAGGAAACGCACAAAAGTCGGGGAAAGACGCGACAACAGGGCCATTGGCCCATCTGCACCCGCCATGGTTAACCACGGGTAAAAACGCGCGGGGCCACCCCCTCACGCGCAATCGCTCTAACAGCCCGTTAACCATGATGCGTTAGGCCCGTCGGCAATGACGTCCGCCGCCGCTGCCTCCCCCGCGCATCACCCTGCCCCGACCGCTGCATCGTCGGCGCGATGGACGATTGACGCGCGTTGGCTGCTGCTGGTGCTGGCCGCATGGCTGATGATGGACCAGCTTTTGCTGTGGCGATTCCTCGGCCTGTCCAACCCGTTCGCCTTTGCCGCAGCGATGGTCGCGATAGCGGCGCTGCTATGGCAGCTATGGCGCGCGTCGGCGGTGCTGGAGCGCATTCCGATGCTGCGGATCGCGCTGCTGTTCGGCTTTGCGCTCACCCTCTATGCGCTCGGCGGCGAAGGCCGGTTTTTCTACGCCAATATCGACTGGCAGGTGCGCGATGCGGTGCTGCGCGACATGGCAATCCACCCCTGGCCATTTGCCTATGTGCCCGACGGTGGCGAACCCACGATGCTGCGCGCTGCAATCGGATTTTTTCTGATTCCCGCCCTCGCGTGGAAGGCGTGGGGGCCGACGGCGGGTGATATAGCGCTGCTCGTGCAGAACAGCCTGCTGCTGACCGCCCTGCTGGCGCTGGGCAGCACCCTGTTCACGACCACGCGGGCGCGGGCACTCGCCCTCCTCATCGTCACCCTGTTCAGCGGGGCGGACATTATCGGGCAGGCCATATTTCAGCCCGCAATTGAGGATCACAAGGAATTCTGGTTCGACTGGATGCAATATAGCGCGCATGTGACGCAGGCATTCTGGGTCCCGCAACATGCGCTGGCCGGTTGGATCATCGCCCTAGCGTTGATGCTGTGGCATAGCGGGCAGGTGCCGTTGCGCATCCCGATGATGCTGGCGCCGCTGACGCTGCTATGGTCGCCGCTGCCGCTGATCGGTGCATTGCCGCTGATCGGCTATGCAGCCTGGGCGACGTGGCGCGGGGGCACGCTGCGGCTGGGCGAGGTCGGCTGGCCGCTAGTGGCCAGCGTGCTGACGCTGCCCGCACTCGCCTATCTCGGCGCGGGCGGCGACGGTGTCGGCATCCGCCCCTATCCGCTGCAACTGGCGGCCTGGGCGATATTCATCGCGCTCGAAGTACTGATCTGGGCGGTGCCGCTCTGGCTGGTCTGGCGCAACCGGGCGGGGGACCGCGCATTGCTCGCCGTCGCGGTTGGCTGGTTGCTCGTGTGTCCGTTCATCCAGATCGGCTGGTCGATCGATTTCATGATGCGGGCCTCCATCCCCGCCCTCGCCATCATCGCCCTATTTGCGGCGCGCACGCTGGTCGGCCCCCATCCGCGCTGGGTCAAGCTGTGGCTATGCGGCGCGTTGACACTCGGCAGTGTGACGGGCGGGAGCGAGGTGTGGCGTGCCATCAAACTGCCCCCGTCACCGCGCGGCACGTGCAGTTTTTATGGCGCCTGGGACGTCAGCTTTGCCCGATACCCAAAGGGAAGCCACCTCGCGCCCGTCCATGCCATTCCCGCCCCGGTGCGGCCCGCAACGGTGCAACGCGTCCCCGTCGCCGACCCGACACCATGCTGGCGTGGCGACTGGCCCCGGCCGAGCGGCGTATAGCGTCAGGGCACTAAGATCAGGCCGGGCGGCGAATGACGGCGTAGAGCGACAATCCGATGGGCAGCCGCAGACGGCCCAGCACATGCCGTTCACTCGCAAAGATGGTAGTCAGCACGCGGTTGAGCAGCGGGCCGGGCAATGCATCAACCGGGTCCTGACGGCCGAGCAATTTGGCCATGCCGCGTTGCAGCAGCGCCAGCGGAAACAACAGGCTGTTGAAATAGCCGACCGAATCGACACGCAGCCCCGCCTGTTCGATGACGGTGACGAGGCTGCGGCGGCTATAGCGCCGCTTATGATGGTGCAGCACGTCATGGTGCGACCATAGCAGCGGCACCGCCGGCACGGTGAGGAGGATGCTGCCATCGTCCGACAGCAGTGCACCGAGCGCGCGCAGCGAGCCGACATCGTCATCAATATGTTCGAGCACGTCCATCAATGCGACGAGGTCATAGGGCGCATCGGCGGTATCGAGGCCGTCAGGCAAAGCACCCGGCACCACGCGGCATATCTGTTTGGCATTGGCATGGCCGCGTGCCTCTGAATCAAATTCAAACGCCGATAACCGGCCAAATCGCGACAATAGGGAGAGGTTGCCGCCGGTGCCGCAGCCAGCCTCCAGCACGCGCGCGCCAACCCGCGGCTTGATGGTCCGGCGGATCAGCGTGTCGATGATAGCGCGGCGTGCGACGAACCACCAATGGCGGCCCTCTATCGCATTCATGCCCGCATAGGCTGCGCGGTCCATTCATCCTCTCCACTAGCGGTAGTTATCGTCGTCGCGACCGTGGACGGCGCGGCGGATAGGCTGTGGCTGTCAGCCTCGACAACGAACAGCGGCCGGTTGCGCACTTCCTGTGCGATGCGGCCCACATATTCGCCCAATATGCCGATGCTGAGCAGGTTGAACGCACCCAGCAGCAACATGGTGACCATGATCGACGCATAGCCCGGCGTGTCCACGCCGGTGACCAGCGTATTGATGACGAGGAACGCGGCATAGGCGAGCGCACCGAGCGCGGTCACCCCACCGATATAGGTCCAGATGCGCAGCGGGGCGGTCGACGACGCGATGATGCCGTCAATTGCGAGGCGGAAGAGGCCGCCAATGCGCCATTTGCTGTCGCCCTCTTGCCGCGCTTCACGGATGTAATCGACCTCGGCCACGCGGAACCCGACCCAGCTGAACAGGCCCTTGTTAAAGCGGCTGCGTTCGCTCAGTTGATTGACGACGTCGACGGCGGCGCGGTCCATCAAGCGAAAATCGCCGACATCGGCGGGGATCGGCGTGTCCGCCATCCAGTTGATGAGCCGATAAAAGGCGCGGGCACTCCACCGTTTGAATCCGCTGTCGCTCGACCGGTCCGCACGGCGCGCGTTAACGACCTTTGCGCCACCCAGCCAATGCCGGACCATAGCGGGGATA
>CAZAWL010000204.1:0-4166 GCA_964488705.1 uncultured Sphingopyxis sp. | reverse complement strand
GGACGACTGGACGACGTGTTCCGCGAGATCACCTCGCACGACGTCGCTGGCCGGTTTTTCGCTGATTTACGACAATCGTGACAATCGCCTGCGACCGACGCGCGGCCAGTCGCTGGTGTTCAGTGGCGATTTTGCGGGCCTTGGCGGCAGTGTCCGCTATGCCCGCGGCCGCGTCAACGCCAGCCACCACATGCGGCTGTTCGGCGGCTTCATCCTCAACCTCTATGCCGAGGGTGGCTATATTCAGGCGCTGGGCAATAACAGCAACAGCGCCGGGTCGGACCGCATCCGGCTGACCGACCGGTTTTTCCTCTCCGAACAGCAGCTGCGCGGCTTTGATATTCGCGGCGTCGGCCCGCGTGTCATCCGCTTTGCCGATGTCGACCTGACCAACCCGATGGCACCCGTGGTGAATGAGGATCGCCAGTTCACCACCGATGACGCGATCGGCGGCCGTGCTTATTATAACGGCCGGATCGAAGTCGATATCCCGCTGGGCGCCGGTGCCCGCGAACTGGGACTGCGCCCGTCGATTTTCATGGACATCGGTTCGGTGTTCAACGTGCGTCGCCCGATCCTGACGACGCTCGCCAGTTTCCGTGACACCGACGGTAATTTCAAGACATTGTGCCGCAACCAGACGACCGGCGCGACGCAGTTCGGCACGCAGGCGCTTGACGCCAACATGATGCCGGCTGGTGAATTCAACCAGTGCCCGACCGATTTTGCCGGCATTCGTCCGTTCGACGAACGCTTCTTTGGCGACTCCATCTCTCCGCGCCTGTCCGTCGGTGCCGGGGTCAATTGGAATTCGCCATTCGGTCCATTCCGCATCGACCTCGCCTATGCTTTGCTGAGCGAAGAAGGCGACGATACCAAACTCTTCTCATTCAACGTAGGAACCCAATTCTGATGAACAAGATTCTGAAAAATATGGCTTTTGGCGTCGCCGTTGTCGCCGGCGCATCGGGCCTTTCGACCGTGGCGGCGGCACAGAGCCGCGCCCCTGCCACCGCCGCCAACAATGTCGCCAGCGTCAATGTCGATGCGGCGGTCCAGACATCTGCGGCATTCACGGCAGCCGTGACGCAGATCCAGACCACCTATGCGGCGCAGATCCAGAACCGCGACGCGCGGGCACAGGCGCTGCAGGCTGAACTGCAGACGCTCGGCACTGCGGTGCAGACCGAACAGGCGCGCTCGCCACAGAACGCCACGGCGTTGCAAGCCGCGATCACCGCCTATCGCACCCGCCAGCAGTCGGCGCAGCAGGAAATGCAGACGCTGACCCAGCCGATCGAACTCGCGGTCACCTATGTTCGCGAGCAAATCACGCTGCAATTGTCGCAGGCGGTGCGTGATGCCGCGGCCGCGCGCGGCGTGACCATGCTGGTCAACAGCGAATCGGTCGTCTGGCGCGCCGAAACGGCGGACATCACCAGCGCCGTGGTGACGGAACTGAACCGTCTGGTACCGAGCGTACAGATCGTCCCGCCGCAGGGTTATGAACCCGGCATGCTGTTGCGCGCGCAACAGAATAATGCTGCCAACCCGGCGGCGACGACCCCGGCCGCTGCACCGCAGACGCGCTGAGGACCGGTAGGGGCATGACGGAGGCGGCAACAGACGCGATGGGCGGATGCGATATCCGCAGGATCATGGCACTGTTGCCGCACCGTTACCCGATGCTGCTGGTCGACCGGGTCGTGGGCATCGTCCCCGACCAGTCGATCCACGCTGTCAAAGCTGTCAGCATGAATGAGCCCTTTTTTCAGGGCCATTTTCCGGGCCGCCCCATCATGCCGGGCGTCCTCATTGTGGAGGCGCTGGCCCAGGCGGCTGGCGTGCTCGCCATCGAATCCATGGGCCTCGCGGACAGTGGCAAGCTCGTCTATTTCATGGCCATCGAAAATGCGAAGTTCCGCAAGCCGGTCGAACCGGGTTGCCTGCTCGACCTGCATGTTTCGATTGTGCAGGCCAAGCGCGCCGTCTGCAAATTTGAAGGCCGCGCCATGTTGGGCGAAGCGCTGGCCGCCGAGTGCAGCTTTACCGCGATGATCGCCGATCCGCCGGCCTAGGCCATAATCGCCGCTGCACTTGCATTCCGGCGCGCCCGCCGCTAACGCGCTCGCTCTTGCCCGCTGGCAACAGCATATCCCTCCCCAGGACTGGTCGGAAACCAGCCAATTTCGGAGCCTTTGAGATGAAGAAAGATATCCACCCCGATTATCACATGATCAAGGTCCAGATGACCAATGGTGATGTGTTCGAGACGCGCTCCACCTGGGGTAGCGAAGGGGATACGCTGCAGCTCGACATCGACCCGACGGCGCACCCGGCGTGGACCGGCGGTTCGGGCCGCCTGCTCGATGCGGGTGGTCAGGTTGCCAAGTTCAACAAGCGTTTTGGCGGGCTCAGCCTCAAGAAGGGCTAAATCGGCACCACGGCCAAAAAAAAGGCTCCCGGTTTCGGGAGCCTTTTTTGTTGGCGCTCATCGCAGCTACATGCGGTGCAGCGCGCACAGTTTGTTGCCGTCGGGGTCACGCAGATAGGCCAGATAGAGCTTGCCAAAGCCGCCCTCGCGGACGCCGGGCGGATCCTCGATTGCGGTGCCGCCGGCTGCGACACCGGCCGCATGCCAGGCATCGGCCTGTTCCGGTGTCATCGCGAACCCGATTGTTCCACCATTGGCATGGGTGGCTGGCGCGCCGTCGATTGGCGGCGTCACCAGAAACAGACCGCCATTATGCATGTAGATGAGTCGTCCCTTGTCGTCCTGAACCCCGGGCTTGCCGCCCATCGCCGCAAAGGTCGCATCGTAAAATGCCTTTGACCGGGCGGTATCATTGGTTCCGACCATGATATGCGAATACATAGAATGTCCCTTGTCCTGACGCTTTCCTATTTGCGTTGCAGAACTGAACCTATCTTGTCCACGCGACAGGTCAACTGCGTCGTTGCAAAGCCGCGATTCTATTGACATTATATATGTCAATAGCGGGGTGGGCAGATGACGCGTCGAACGAGATGGGTGGGGTTGCTGGCACTGGTTGCTGCGGCAGGGCTGATTGCCATCTGGACCGGGCGTGCCGCGATTGGCAGCTGGGTTTATTCGCGGATGGTGGATGAGCGCGCCGGCCGCGACCAATTGGCCGGCCGGCCCGACGGCCTGCACGTGTTTCTGTGCGGTACAGGCTCGCCATTGCCCGACCCGCAGCGCGCCGGCCCCTGCACCATGATCATCGCCGGGCGGCACATCTATGTGGTTGATAGCGGCGAAGGTGCCGCGCGAACGATGGGGCTGGCCGGCATGCCGATTGGTCGGGTGGAGGGCCTGTTCCTCACCCATTTTCACAGCGATCATGTCGACGGGATCGGGCCGTTGATGCTGATGCGCTGGACGCAGGGGACGGCGACATCGCCGCTGCCCGTTTATGGACCGGCGGGTGTGGAGCGCGTCGTTGCCGGCTTCAATGCCGCCTATGCCACCGATTCCGGGTACCGAATTGCGCACCATGGAGCGGCAATCGTGCCGCCGTCGGGGGCGGGTGGGCAGGCGATGCCCTTTGCCGATCCGCCGGAGGGCGGCGCATTGCAGGTGGTGCTGCGCCGCAACGGATTGGTTGTTTCGACGTTCCGCGTCGACCATGGTCCGGTTCGCCCGGCGGTCGGTTATCGATTTGACTATCGCGGGCGGTCGGTGGTGATCAGCGGCGACACCGCCCCGACCCCTGCCATCGCGCGGGCCGCGCGCGGGGCCGACCTTTTGCTGCATGAGGCGCTGCAACCCGCGATGGTCGGCGCGCTGACCAACAGGCTGGCGGCGCTGGGCCAGCGCAACACCGCGCAAATCACCCGCGATATCCTCAACTATCACAGCAGTCCGGCAGACGCTGCGCGCGCGGCGAGGGCGGCGGGTGTCCGCCAGCTCGTCTTGACGCACATCGTGCCCGCCTTGCCGACGGCGGCGTTACATGCGACCTTTCTGGGCGATGCGGCAGATCATTTTGACGGTCCGATCATCGTGGGGGAGGACGCGATGCTGTTCAGCCTGCCGGCCGAGAGTGACCGCATCGACATGGAGCGATGATGACCGGCAGAATATGCCCCCTGACACTGGGCCGCCCCGGCTGCGCTGCGTCGGCGTTACTGACCGCTGGGGCCCC
>CAZAWL010000203.1:0-4170 GCA_964488705.1 uncultured Sphingopyxis sp. | reverse complement strand
TCATTCCCGGTTCGATGGGTGCTAAATCCTTCATTGTCCGCGGCAAGGGCAACCGGGCTAGCTTTTGCTCCTGCTCGCAGGGCGCAGGCCGGGCCATGTCGCGGACCGAGGCGAAGCGTCGCTTTACCCTCGCCGACCATGTCGCGGCGATGGGCAATGTCGAGGCACGACGGGACGCCGACGTCATCGACGAAACGCCGATGGCGTACAAGGACATTGACGCCGTGATGGCAGCACAGAACGACTTGGTCGACGTGGTTCACACGCTGAAACAGGTGGTTTGCGTCAAGGGGTGAGTCGGGGTGACGGCGAAGCGAGCTAAATGGGCACAATCGTCGCCTGGGCCACGGCGCATAATCTGGCCGCTTCGCCGTCACTCTCCGACCACACTTCGGCACGGACGACGGCCTGGCGCTTGCCGGCCTTTATGACCGACCCCTTGGCACGCAAGTGCGTGCCATGCGCAGGCGCGAGAAAGTTGATCGTGTATCCGCCGGTCACAACGTCACCGATGACGCTGCTCGCCGCCCAGGCGCAGGCATTATCTGCCATCAGCCCGACGATGCCGCCATGGGCAAAGCCATGATGCTGCGTCATGTCGGGCCGCATGGTGAGCAGCAGTTCGGATTCACCAGCAAAACAGGTGATCGGCTCCACACCCAGAAATGCGGTAAAGCCAGACGCGTCGACCGCGATACGTTTCATATAGGCGACAGCTTCATCATTATTGGCAAATGTGATTCCACGCATGGGGGAGTCTCCTTATAAATCTGTTTTACAGACTTATTGCCGCTATCGCTTGCGCGCGCAAGCCGCTAATCTGCGGCGCATGAAATCCTATGTGCCGTCCCGATCACCCTGTGCCGTGGGTCGCGCATCGCGCCTGTTGGGCGACAGGTGGGTGCTGTTGATCCTGCGCGAAGCATTTCTGGGCGTCGACCGGTTCGAAGATTTTGTGGCGCGGCTCGACATATCGCGCGCCGCGCTGACGTCCCGCCTGGGATGGATGGTCGATGCCGGCGTCCTCGAACGCATCCCGCCCCAAAGCAAACGCGCGATCTATCGCCTGACCGATGCCGGGCGCGCGCTGGAACCGACCTATGCTGCCATAAAGGCGTGGGGCGAAACATGGATGCCGCGCGCTGCAACCACTGGTCACAGCGACGGTTAACCGGCGAACCTGCCCCCATCGTTCCGCACCGGTTTTATGTGCATTGGGGCGGGCAGCGCGGAAAGCCGCTATCCGGCCGGCAGCGGCGCCTCTGCCAGCAACGGGTCGAGCACGCCCCGAAACTCTTCGGCAGAATAGGCGCCAGCCTGTATGTGGCGCACCACGCCGGCGCGATCGATGATGTAGGTCGTCGGAACGGCGGTAACGTCACCATAATTGCCGCGCATCCGGTTTGACAACGGATAGGACAGCGCGGCGCTCACCCGCTGCAACGCGGGGTGGCGCGGGCTGACGCTGCTCTCCGTTGTCACGCCAAACATGGCGAGTCCGCGTGACCGGTTGACGCGGTAATAATTGTGCATCATCGGCATTTCCGAGCGACACGGCGCACACCATGTCGCCCAGATATTGATGACGATCACCTGACCACGCAATTGTTCCAGCGAAACCCGGTCGCCAGCAAAGGTCACCAACGAGAAACTGGGCGCCGGCCGACCTTCTATCGGCCTAGTCGACGACGATCGGCCGGCCTGGGCGACAGCTGTTGCGGGCGCAGCGATAGATTGCACAAACAACGCGGCGGCCACACACAGGACGCCGACGCACAGTGCGGTCGCGGCCCGCGCCACAAGATTGCGTCCATTGATGGCTATCATCGCACACCCCTAACCAACGCTATGCGCGTTTTTCGCCAAGCCCCCTACCCTGCATTTCATCAATCGGCACGCGTGCCAAGCGCAATTGTTTGACGCCACAAACGCTGCCATGAGGGATGACAGTATGCGCCGTGCGCGCATCGCCATTGTAAAGCCACTTCTGCCATGACCCCAACAGCCACTATCCTCCTCCTCGGTTCGGGTGAACTGGGCCGCGAATTCACCATCTCCGCCAAACGGCTGGGTGCGCGCGTCATTGCCTGCGACGCCTATGCCGAAGCCCCGGCAATGCAGGTGGCCGACGGGTGTGAGGTGTTTTCGATGCTGGACGGGGACGCGTTGCGCGCCGCCATCCACCGGCACCGGCCCACCCATATCGTGCCGGAAATAGAGGCGATCCGCACGGAGATATTGGGCGAAGTCGAAGCAGAGGGTTTCACCGTTGTGCCGTCGGCCCGCGCCACCATGTTGACGATGAACCGAGACGCCATCCGCGATGTGGCGGCGCATGACCTGGGCATCCGTACCAGCCGGTACCGCTACGCCGAAAGCCTGGGCGAAGCGCAACTGACAGGCGACGCCATCGGCTACCCTTGCGTCGTCAAGCCGGTCATGTCCTCATCGGGCAAGGGGCAGAGCGTGGTACGCTCGGCGGCCGACATGCCCGCGGCATGGGACTATGCGGTGGCCGCGATGCGCGGCGACAGGGTGCGCGTGATCGTCGAGGAGTTCATCGCGTTCGATTACGAAATCACACTGCTGACCATCCGCCATCGCGGCCCGGACGGGGCGCCAGCCGTCGCCTATTGCCCCGCCATCGGCCACCGGCAGGAACGCGGCGACTATCAGGAAAGCTGGCAACCGACGCCGATGCGCGCGGACCATATTGCCGCCGCGCAGGCGATGGCGCGGCAGGTGGTCGACAATCTGGGTGGCTATGGCCTGTTCGGGGTCGAATTTTTCGTCACCGCGGACGAAGTGATCTTTTCCGAACTGTCGCCACGCCCGCACGACACCGGGATGGTCACGTTGATTTCACAGCATCTGTCGGAATTTGACCTGCATGCTCGCGCGATCATGGGCCTGCCGATCCCCGACATCGCCATGGCTGCGCCTGCCGCAGCATCCGCGGTGGTGCTGGCCGACCGTGATGCCGACCAATTTGCCATTACCGGCATCAGCGATGCCCTGACCCTCGCCGACGCAGACCATCGGGTCGACGTGCGCATTTTCGGAAAGCCGGTGACGCGCCCTTATCGACGCATGGCGGTCGCACTCGCTACCGGTGCGACCAGCGACGACGCGCGGTCAATTGCGGCAAAGGCCGCCGCCGCCATCCAGATCGATTACGAGTAGATCAGTTGCCGGCGGGCGTGGCGCCAGCCACCGCCTGCGCAAATTGGCCTGCGCCCACGGGCGACACCAAAATGTCGCGTGTCAACGTGCCCTTGTTCACGACAAAGGTTCCGGGTGAACCGACCGAAGAGCGGATGCCCGCTTCCGACCGGCCGGCGCCGGCGCGGTTGAGCAAGCTGATTTCGGTCTGGCTGCGCGGTGCCGGGCCGCCAAACAGCGCCTGCAACGTCTGTTCCGCCGTGGTTTCGGCATTCGCCTGGGGGGCGCCGGGTTGCGGCGGGGTCAGCGCAAAGTCGGGCGGCACGATCAATGGCGCCGCGCGGGTCACCGCATATTCGTCGGGCCGTTGCCGGTTGAACAACCCCGTCGAGCCGCAGGCCGACAGCAGCATCGCGGAACCCGTCACTGCCAAAATCATCGCTTTACGCATTTGCATTCTTCCTCAGCGGGGCATTGCCCGAACCTGTCCATGCGCCAAATGACGCGGCTGCCCCTATCCGCCCTTTTCGCGCACTAACAGCGAACGTGCAACCAAAAGCAGCACGCCGATGGTGATGGCTGCGTCGGCGACGTTGAACACCAGAAATGGTTGGAAACCACCAAAGTGGAGGTCGGCATAGTCGATGACATAGCCGACGCGGATGCGGTCGACGATATTGCCGAGCGCGCCGCCAAGCACCAGCGCCAGCGCAGCCACATCACCCTTTGTTTTTTCGCGCCACAGCCAGAATGCGACGCCGGCGGCGACCAGCCCGGTCAGCGCGACCAATATCCAGCGTCCCGTCGCACTTTCGGCGGTGAACATGCCGAACGACACGCCATAATTTTGCGCCCAGGACAGGTTGAAGATAGGCAAAAGGACAATCTGTCGCACATTTTCAAGATCGAGCGGGCCGGTGACGATCGCCTTTATCACCTGATCCGCCACGAATACGCAGGCCGCGATGATGAGGCCGAGGCGCCGGTGATTTGGGGTATGCAAAACGT
>CAZAWL010000202.1:0-4198 GCA_964488705.1 uncultured Sphingopyxis sp. | reverse complement strand
CGGGTCGGCCATCGCCCAGATGCAGGCGAGCACGACGATGACGAATAGCGCAGCCCGATGATGCAACAGCGCGAAAATCGGCCCGTTTGCGTGAACCACGTATAAGTCGCCGAGCAACTGCGGGCGCAGCAGCATCGACGCCGGGGTCAGATGGATGAGGAGAAGCACGGCATAGCAAAGCTTGTCGATCATGGCACGGTTCCGTCAGACCCGCGTCCAGTCCATGAACCAGCTATCGTCCCATGTCGCGCCGCGGTCGCGGGAGGCACCCTGAAACCAGCGGCAGGATGTGGGGGTGATGCGGTCCCAAACGCCGCGATACCACACCACCGTGTCGCCATCGCGGTCCTCGGACAGAAAGGTGCCGACGCCGTCGACAAATCCGCCTTCCTGTCCCGGCACACTGACCGCGCCGACGCGCTTGTTGACGAAATGGTCAGACCAGATGCCGCGTTCGACGTCGAGCAGGCGCAACCCCATGCCAAAGAAATTGCGGGCCGGAATGCGCAGGTCCTCGACACTGCCAACCCCGCCCATGACAGGCATGACTGTCGCTTCGCCGGCAAACTCGATCCAGGTCCCGTTTTCGCGGAACCGGTTGTGGATGCGCCATTCGCCGGTCAGGAAATCGAAATCGCCGGCGCGGCCCGGTGGCGGCGTGGGTAGGGTGGATACAGGCGGGGGCGGGGTGTCGGCGCTGGCTGCGGCGGTCAGACTTGCGGTCATGGCAATTCCCAATGTTGCGTTGATGAACATGCGGCGGTCGATCTGGTTGGCTGGCACGGCGTAGCTTCCTTGCGGTCGGAAGCACCGCGTCACCGCAATAAGCGCGAGACACTGACAATCTATGTCAGTATATTTGCTCCATTGTCCTGCCATGCGTTCGAGCCGCCTCCTCGCCATACTCATCCTCCTGCAACTGCGCGGGCGACTGACGGCTGACCAACTGGCCGCCGAATTCGAAGTGTCGGTTCGCACCATATATCGGGATATGGACGCCCTCAGCGCGGCCGGTGTGCCGCTCTATGGCGACGCCGGGCCGGGTGGCGGCTTTGCGCTGCTCGACGGCTATCGCACGCGGCTGACGGGGCTTGACCATGACGAGGAACGGGCGCTGCCCTTCATCGCCCTGCCGGATGCAGCCAGTGCACTGGGCCTGGGGCCGGCGGCGGCGACGGCGCGACACAAATTGCTGGCGGCGCTGCCCGGCACGGGCGGCGGGCTGGCCGCGCGAACGGCGGCTGCCTTTCATGCCGATGTCGCCGAATGGTATCAGGCGACGGAAAGTGCGGTCCATCTGCCGTTGCTGTTGACCGCGATTCTGGACCAGCGACCGGTGACGATGGATTATGTCAGCTGGACGGGGCAGCGGCGCTGGACCATCGACCCATTGGGCCTCGTCCTGAAGGGCGGGCGTTATTACTGCCTCGCCCGCGCACGCGGCCGTTTGACGACATTTCGTGTGGCGGAAATGCGAACGGTCGTCACGCTTGAGGGACGGTTTGATCGACCGTCGGATTTCGACCTCACCCGTGAATGGGCGCGCGCCCGCGATGCATTCGAAGCGTCGCTCCGTAATGAGGTGGCGACGTTGCGCCTGTCGCCGCTGGGGGCGCGGCGGCTGGCCGAAACGGGGCCATATGCGCAACAGGCCGTTGCCGCCGCTTCCGCGCCTGACAGCTCTGGCTGGTGCACAGTCGCACTGCCGGTCGAACCACCCGAGCAGTCGGTCCGCCTGCTGCTGTCGCTGGGGGGCGAAGTGGAGGTGCTGGGCCCGGCCCATCTGCGGGCGGAGATGGCCCGGCTGGCCGCTGCAATTGCGCAGCGTCATTCGGCAAAAGTGGATTGACCGGCGCGGCGGATACGCACAGCATGGCTTCCGTCAATCGAGCGGGCAGGAGCGAAGCTGTGGCGGGCACTGAAAACAAGACTCAGGCGACGGCCGCCGATGTCGCGGCCTTTATTGACGCTGTGCCCGATCCGCGCCGCCGCGAAGAGGCCCAGACCATCGATGCCATGCTGCGCCGCGTCACCGGCATGGACCCCAAAATGTGGGGGCCGTCGATCATCGGCTATGGCCGCTATCATTATAAATATGACAGCGGGCGAGAGGGCGACATGTGCCGGGCGGGGTTCAGCCCGCGCAAGGCGGCCATGACCCTGTATCTGATCGGCCACTATGTTGAGCATCAAGCGGAGGCGGACCGGCTATTTGCTGCGCTCGGCAAGCACACGACGGGCAAATCCTGCCTCTATATCAAACGGTTGAGCGACATCGACCTGGACATTCTGGAACAGCTGCTGGTCCTCAATTGGCGGATCATGAACGACCGTTATCCCGATTGACCGTTCGACGCGCTCGGTTCCGCCCTGCCGCTGCCCCTTCAATCCGCGCGCAACAGATAATCCCGCGTAATCGGTAGTGCGTGGCGGCTGCGGATATACTGGATCTGGTAATTGCACATGCCGCCATTTTCGAAAACGGTGGCCGCACCCGCCAGGTAAAAGGTCCACATCCGGAAAAAGCGTTCGTCGTACAGCGCGATGATGGCGTCGCGGTGCGCCAGGCAATTGGCGTACCAGGCGCGAATGGTTCGGGCATAGTGCAGCCGCAATGTTTCCACATCCGCGACAATCAGGCGGGATTTTTCGCTGGCGGCAACGGTTTCGGACAGTGCGGGAATATAGCCGCCGGGGAAGATATATTTCCGGGTAAAGGCATCGGTTGTTCCCGGCCGCCCCATCCGCCCGATCGTGTGCAGCAACATGACCCCGTCATGGCGCAGCATCCGCGCACAGTCGGCGAAAAAGCTGTCGAACTGGGCCCGTCCGACATGTTCGAACATGCCGACCGATACGATCCGGTCAAACTGCTGTCCGGCGGCAGCGGTATCGCGATAATCCTGTAGCAGGATGGTCACTCTGTCGCCGACGCCGGCGGCCGCAGCCCGTTCGCGCGCAAGGGCAGCCTGTTCTTCGGACAGTGTGATGCCGGTAACTTTGACGGCATGATGCTGCGCCAGATGGATCGCCATCCCGCCCCAGCCGCAACCAATATCGAGCACATGTTGGCCGGGGGACAGGTGCAGCTTTGTGGCGATGTGCGCCAGCTTTGCCGCCTGTGCGCCGGCAAGCGTTGTCACCCCTTCGTCCCAATAGGCACAGGAATATTGCCAATGCTCGGCGTCCAGCATCAGCGCATAGAGGGCGTTGCCGATGTCGTAATGATGGGCCACATTCCGGCGGGCGCCGACCCGGTTATTGACCTGTTCGGCGGCGAAACTGACCCGGTTGACCAGCCGCTTGATCCGGCTTGGCCGACCGATGTCGCCGCCCTTGTCCCAGACATTGTTGGCGCGCAACAAACTCACCAGACCCATGACATCGCCGCCGTCGATCAACAGGCGGCCGTCGATAAATGCCTCAGCCGCGCCTAGCCGAGGGTCGAGGAGGATGTCCCGTGGTACCCGGGCATCGGTGAAGCGCAGGCTGATTTCGGGAAAACCCGGTGACGGCGTCCCATAGCTGCTGACGCTGCCATCGGCGAAGCGGATGTCGAGTCGGCCTTGCTTTACAGCGCGGGAGAGAAAACGGTCGAGAATAGGATGAGCCATGCGCCCCTATTCGCGCCCCGCCGCGTTCGGGTTACGGACAGGGGGTGCCGGTGCGCGGCGGTCATAGGCGCAGACCGGCTATGCGGTCGAGCAGCGCATCGACGTCATCCGCATCCTGATAAAGGCCAAAGCCGATGCGCAACACGTCGCCGCGCAGATCGGTGACGACGTCGGCCCGCGTCAGTGCCGTGTGCATCGCCGGCGCCGCATCGCCCTTGAACGCGAGGAAACGGGCAGGCTCGTGCTCGCCCGGCGGGTTGAGGAGCACCAGCTGCGGCAAGGCGTTGGCGGCGATAAACCGGTCGCGCAGCGTCGCGCAGTGCGCGCTGATGACTGCGGTCGTCAGCCCTTCACGCGCCAGCATGTCCCGCACGGCGACAAATCGGTACAGGCCCGTCGGGTCAAATGTACTGCCGAGAAAACGCCCGCCGTCGGGCGGGTAACCCACCGACCCTGGCGGCAGGCTGAGGTCGTCAAAGGCGGCATACCAGCCGGTGATAGTCGGGCGCGGGGCAAAGCCCGGCGGCGCATGGAGGAAACAGACACCTTCGCCCGCCATCGCATATTTATACCCGCCGGCGAGG
>CAZAWL010000201.1:0-4212 GCA_964488705.1 uncultured Sphingopyxis sp. | reverse complement strand
TGCGCCGCCACGACCTGGGGCCAGGACCCGTCGATGACGTGGCCGCGGCTTGATCCAGACGGACGCAGGACGCAGAGCGCGCATGCATCGGGCGGGTACGGGTTTTGCCGAGATGGCGGCAAATTCTTGCGCCCGCCTGGCCAACTTCTAATCGATGGCCCGCCGCTGCGCCCTCCTCCTCGCCCGGGTTGCTCCAGCGGCCATCACGGCGGGGCTGTGTCACATCATCACGGCCTAAATGTGGAGCAGGAAACTGCCGTTTCTAGATCTAAGGTGGCCAACCCGCTGCCTTTCAGTGCGCACTGCATGGCATGGCGGAATTCAGGTCTGTACCTGGCATGCCATGTTTCGCTGTCGCGGCTTGAGCGACCACCGGTGCGATATGCTGGTCCCTGTACGCACCGGTGGTCAATCGACTTTAAGCAAGATATGCGGAAAAAGTCGGCGTCGGGCCTAAATCGCCGGGTCGCTTGGTCGTCTAGCTATGTGCGGCTGCAGTGTTGGTCCCTAGTCTCCGCACCAACGCCCGCCCCCGCTCCGCAACAGGAGCGGGGGTACCCGTTATAGGCACCACAAACGAGCGGGCTGCGCGAATGCGCATGATACCCGCTGCCGGGACGAGTCCGTCACCATGGCCAATAGCGTGCCGCGAGAAACAGCAGGCCGACGATTGCGCCGACCGCAATGCTGCGCCGGTCGCGAATGGCAAAGGCAACCGGGTCGCCATCCACTTCGCCGCGCCGCGCCATCATCCAGATCCGGTTTATCCAATAAAGCAGGGCCAATGCGAGACCCCACAGCAGGTCCGGCGCGGCATAGGGGCCGGTGTTTTTCATGTCCTCGACATAGAGGCCCATCACCAGCACCGACACCATCCCGGCAGACATGCCGGCGCTCAACACGACATCAAGGTCGGATCCGACATAGCCGCGCCCGCTCAAAAGCTTGGCCGGGTCGGTTGCAAATGCCAGTTCGGTATAGCGTTTGAGGTAGCCCAGGCTGAGGAAGAAGAAGATGGAAAACACCAGCAGCCAAAAACTGACCGACACGCCAATCGCAGCGGCCCCGGCGATGATCCGCAAGGTGTAGAGGCTGCCCAGCGCAATAACGTCGAGCGTCATGACGGCTTTCAGCCGGAACGAATAGGCCAGCGTGAGCGCCAGATAGGCCGCCAATACCCCGCTGAACACCAATGGCAGCGCCAGCCAGGCGATCAGGAATGCACCCGACAGCAAAATACCGGCGACGGCCAAAGCCATAGGCAGGCTGACGATTCCGGCCGCCAGTGGACGCAGCCGCTTTTTGGGGTGGGCACGGTCTGCATCGATGTCGAGACAGTCATTGATCTGATAAATGGCCGATGCCACCGCACTGAACAGCAACGCGGCAAGCGCTGCGGCCACGATCGCCGGGACGTCGAACAACAGCCCGCTGGTCGCCAGCGGGACAAGCACCAGCGCATTTTTCGTCCATTGGTGCGGACGCAGGCTTTTGACGAGCGCGCGGAGCGGCGATGCCGGCTCTGCTACCAATGGCTCAACTCGCGCTTCGGGGCGGAAACGCGTCGAATAGGCCCGTCGCGATGCGGCCCAAATCGGGATATCCGCCCGGCAATCGCCGACATAGTCGAACCCGCTGTCACCGGTCATCGCCTGCAACCGCGCAAGTTTTGCCCGCCCTTTCAGATTGCCGCGGGCGGTTGTGCCGAACGCATGGTCAAACAGGCCACTCGCCCGCGCGATCCTCGTCACGTTGCGATGATGGCTTCCGCTGGCGAGGATCACGGGTCGTCCCTCGTCTCGTGCGGTGGCAATCAATGCCAGCACCTCTGGCCTGAACGGCACGGTCGCCGGGTCGACCGGCGCGCGTCGTGCCACCATAACCTTGGCAAAGGCGCGGCCGCGCAGGAGCCACCAGCCGAGCAACAGGATGTTGAACGGCGCAAGTCGCACAAAGCGGACGAACGATTCCAATGTGACATCAGCGACGGTCAAGCTGCCATCGAGGTCAACCACCAACGGGCACTGGTTCGCACCGGCGGAGCCATCGGGCAATTTGTTCATCGGCCGTCATCCCGGCTTGGCAAGCCCGCTTGCAAAAACCCCGGTCGACCCGCCGACAGGACGGATTCAGCCCATCGCGCCAGCGCCAGTGCCGCCAATATCAACAGCATCGGCATGACCGGTTCGCGGTAACGCGGCATGACGTAGGCCGCAGCGTGCAGGAGCCAGAACAGGCCGATCGCGGCAATCAACCAGCCAATCGCCGGATTCGCGCGGCGGCACGCGACAACGCCGGCGATCGCCAATAGCAAGACGCATGTGAACTGGGCGACGTCAATCCAGCGCAGGGCATAGATTGCCCCGCTCGATGCCAGATCAGTGCTGTCTGGGATATTGGGGCGCCAAAACAGGCCGAGCTTGACCGCTGCCAGCCGCGCGGCATCAGCCGGATGCTCGCTGATCCATCGCATTGCCTTGGCCTGAAGTCCCTGCGCTGCCGCGACTTCGCCGCGCTGCGCCAGATAGCTATGCCATTCACTACCCATCGGCGTGCGTTCAATCCCGACATAGCCGCCTGTGGCCGCAGGATTATTGCCGAGATAGACATTGAACCCGCTGTTGCTGTTGAGCACGGGCGTGCCCAGTTGCGCGTTCGTATAGGCGAGCCATGGCCCGACGGTCATGGCCAGCGCCAGTGCCGCAACGATCCCCGCGGGCACGGCGACGGGCCATCCCGATTTGCGCCACAGCTGCAATAGAGCCGCCGGAAACAGCAGGCCGACCAGCGCGCCCGATGCGCCCGTCAGCATGCCAAAGCCGAACGTCGCTCCGCCAAGGGCCGCAGACAGGATACTGCGCCGTCGTGCCGCGATGGCAATGGCCGCTGCAACGCTTGCCAGCAACAATGGTGTCGACAGATTTTCGCGCTGGACAATGCCGCAACCATAGGCCGCCGGTATCCAAAGCGCGTAACCGAGGCCCGCCAGCGTTTGCGCCAGCACGCCACCGCCGACCTGTCGCACGATCCGGATCACCAGCGCCAAACTGGCCAGTGCCAGACACAGGTTGATCGCCAGTGCCACGGTCAATGATGCCCCCGTGACCGCAAAAACAGTGCCGATAAGCAGAGGGTAGCCCGCACTATAAAAGGCGTATTGGCCCCACAAGTCCTGCATCGGCGCGCCGACCGACAGATTTTCTGCCATGTTGAGATAGGCCAGCGCATCGCTTTCCGGCTGCACCGGCGCTATGAGCATCAGCACGATCCGTGGCAGCAGCACAGCCAAGGCGAGCAGCACGATAATGAGCGGCGACACGCCGGGTGCGAGGGCCGTGGCAGCGCGGGTTCGAGGGTCAGGCGGCAGCATCTGTGATCGTCAGACAGAGCGGGCGACGCATGCGCAACCGATGGCGATGAGCAAAATGCCGGAAATCCGCAACAGGCTCAGCTCTTCGCCCAGGATCAGCGCCCCCATCAGCGCTGTCAAAATAAATCCTGCTCCAACAAATGGATAGGCCACCGACAGTGGAGCCTTTGCGAGGACAAACAGCCATACTAGCGTGCCAAAGGCATAGGTCATCAGTCCGAACAGGACGAATGGCGAAAACAACATGTCGCTGATCCGCTGGACGATCGGGGCTGCCTCACTGGCAGCGGTTGCCGTCCCGGCTCGCTCGACGCCGACCTTTAGCAGCAATTGCGCCAGGGCGGACAGGCTAACGCTGAACAGAATCAGACTGAGCAGGCGCAGGGTCATCAAGCCTCAATCTATTCGCAGCGGCAAATTACGTGGTCCGGCCCGTCATGCCCAAAGGGCAAAGAATGGCTCTCAGAACAATATTCTAGCGGCAAAAGCTTAAAATTCAGTTTGATGACCCCGCCGACCGGGGTGGCCGCGCCTGTCTGGGCGGTTTGGAGCAACGGGACCATGGGCCGAGGTTACCACAGTGCGGTCGCCCACCTCCAGCCTGATTATCCTGTGCTGCGTCCGGCTGTCCACCTCACGCGAAATCGCTCTAAAAAAACAGGCGGCCCGTTGCCGGACCGCCTGTCAGAGGGATGGGGAGAGAGTGACCGGACCGCCCGTTGAGTGACCCGAATCTGAAGTCCGCCAGGTTAACCGAACAGCGTCAAGCGGACTTCAGATTCATCCGGGTCGCTCGCAATTATTTGACTCTAGTGTGGTTTACGGATTTGAAATTCGCTCCA
>CAZAWL010000200.1:0-4214 GCA_964488705.1 uncultured Sphingopyxis sp. | reverse complement strand
AATCCGCAGCGATGTAGCGGCCCAGTTCCATCGCGAAATGGCAGCTCGAACCGTGCAATTCTGATTGCGCCAGCGATTGCGCCAACGCTGCGCCGATGGGTCGCGGATCAACCGGCACATCGTTGGGAAAATAGGGAACGCCCAATCCGCCACCCAGATTCACGACCGGCGCAGCCACACCGACCGCCCCGCACAGCGCATCGGCGAGAGCGACTGTCTGACGCTGCGTATCGATAATCGCGTCGGCATCGAGCGCCTGGCTCCCCGCGAAAATATGAAGACCGCGCCAGTCGGCCCCCGCATCGATAATCATGCGGATGACTGTGGGCGCGACATCGGAATCGATACCGAATGGCTTGGCACCGCCGCCCATGCGCATGCCCGAGCCTTTGAGGTCAAAGTCGGGGTTGACCCGCACCGCGAGGCGCGGCGTGATGCCCAGCCGCTCTGCCGCAGCGAGGGCGCGCTGCGCTTCGCCCGCACTTTCAAGGTTGATGGTACTGCCGGCCTCTATCGCGGCGGCCAATTCGCGATCGCGCTTGCCCGGGCCGGCAAAGCTGACCTGCGTCGCCGGCATGCCCGCAGCCAATGCCTTGGCCAGCTCCCCGCCCGAGGCCACGTCGAACCCGTCAACCATCGGCCGCACGGCGTCCAGAAAAGCTGGCAGGCTGTTCGCCTTGATAGCGTAATGGATCCCCAACCCATCGGGCATGGCAGACCGCAGGACATGAAGGCGCTGGCGCACGACATCAACGTCATAGACAAACAACGGCGTGTCACCCGCAGAGGCGATCAAGCTGTCGACGCGCTGGCCGCCAATGCACATCATGCCGTCGCCGTCGGCGGAAAAATAGGGTGGAATCGGCCCGTGCGGCTTTGGCGACAATGGCTCTGTCATGCCCCGATCTCTTGCAACGCTTCGGCTGTAATTGTCACGCGGTCCAGCTTTCCATTGGGATTACGGGGCAGATCGGAACGCACCAAGATGTGGCGTGGCTGCATGAAATTAGGCAGTTCGGCCCGCAGCCGGACCCCCAGATCGGCCGCCAGACCCGCCGCCGTCACACCTGCGGCCGGGCGGACGACGATGGCGATGGCATGGCCCAGCTCGGCATCCGGCACGCCGAATGCGACCGATTCGGCAACGAGTCCGGTGCCTTCGCACGCCTCCTCCAGCTCTGTCGGGCTGACGCGATTGCCGCTCGTCTTGATCATCGCATCATCGCGTCCCACAAAATAGAGCAGCCCTTCGCTGTCCCGGCGGACGGTATCGCCCGACCAGACGGCCGTGCCGCCATATTTGCTGTGCGCCGGTGCGGGGCGAAACCGCTGCGCCGTCCGCTCCGCATCCTGCCAATAGCCCTGGGCCACCAGCGGGCCGCAATGGACCAGCTCCCCCGGCTCGTCATCCTGCGTTGCGGTCCCATCGGCGCGCACGACCAATATTTCGGCATGCGGGATGGCCTGACCCATCGATTCAGGTCGATCGTCAATCCGCGCGGGGTCGAGAAAGGTCGACCGGAACGCCTCTGTCAGGCCATACATCGCAAATAGTCGCGCCTGCGGGAATAATGCACGCAGCCGACGGACCAGCACCGGCGTCAATGCGCCGCCGCTGTTCGTCAACCGCCGCAGCTGTGCCGCCACATGATCCGGCCAGTCGCATTCGACCAGCTGCACCCAAAGGGGCGGGACGCCGGCCAGTGTCGTCGCACCGAACCGGTCGACGGCGCGCACCACCTCTTTGGCCGTCAGATAGTCGACCGGCGCGACGCTGGCGCCGGCATACCATGCGGACAGCAGCTGATTCTGCCCATAATCAAAGCTGAGCGGGAGAACGCCGAGCAGCCGGTCCGACGCGTCGAGGCCCAGATAGGTGGCGACGGATTGCGCACCCAGCCACAAATTGCGGCTCGACAGCATCACACCCTTTGGTCGCCCGGTCGAACCCGACGTATAGAGGATGGCTGCCAAATTCTCTGCATCTGCGTCCGACACGGCACAGACAGGCCCGTCGGCAAGCACCATCGCACCGAGCTCCGCCTCGTCCGCTGTCTGACAGCCGCCGGGCACATCGCCCGGCGATAGCGACGCAGCGCGACCAGCGTTGAGGATCAGCATGGCCGCCCCGCTGTCCGACAGGATATGGGCAACCTGTGCGCGCTTGAGGAGCGGGTTCACCGGCACATGTACCAGTCCGGCGCGAACCGCCGCGAGCGGCATAATGCACGCTATCCAGCTTTTGTTGAGCCAGGTCGCGACCCGGTCACCGCGCTCCAGCCCATGTTCGCGCAGCAAATGGGCCAGCCGCCCGACGCGGCGCTCGAGCTCCGCATAGCTGATGACGCCATCCTTCAGCAGCAGCGCCGGTGCATCCGCCGCGCCGCGTAACGCGACATGGTCAATAGGGGCCGACAATTTCTTAAAGGATTGGGTCATATAGACGTCGCGGGACCAATAGAGAATCAAGCAGGTTGTGGTTTAGGCGCATGATGACGGCAGAGAGTGAACATCATTCTAACTTTGCCAGCGCTCATGCAAGCGCGGGCAGGTTGCTGGACCGTCCGGACGCGTCCGGATCGGGTGAATCCGACCCGTTTGCGCGGCTCGACTGGTTCGCGCTGTTGCATCAACATTGCCTGGCGGATCGCCCGCCAATCATATTGGGGCGGCCCGGAACGCCGTGGCTGTTCTTGATGCAGGATGGGCCGTCGCGTGCCTGCGCCCTGGCCAACTGGTATAGTTTTCACTGGAGCCCCAGCGCCCTTGGCCCGTCCGCCGCCGACGACGCAGCGCTGGCCGTCCTGTTTTCGCAGTTGCGGTCGCGATGTCACACCCTGCGGCTCGGCCCACTCTCGTCCGCCAATGCCATGGCCGATCGCGTAGCCGCGGCGTTGCGCCAGGCGGGGTGGCATGTGACGGTGGACGAAAGCGGCCATAATCACTGGCTCGAAACCGCCGGGCGCGATTTTGCACAATGGTGGTCCGAACGGCCCGGTGCCCTGCGTTCGACCGTTGCGCGCAAGGCCAAGAAGCAGCTGGTAGTCACCAGCATAGCCGATCGGTTCAGCGATCAGCTCTGGGATGACTATGAACTGGTCTATCGCCAAAGCTGGAAGCCGGTGGAAGAAACGCCTGGATTTTTGCGTGAACTGGCTCGGCGCGAGAGCGAGGCCGGCCATCTGCGGTTGGGTTTTGCGCATGTCGACGGCATCCCAGTTGCCGCGCAGTTTTGGATTTGCGACGGAGGCACCGCCTATATCCACAAGCTTGCGCATGTCAGCGGCCACGACGCGCTGTCGCCCGGCACGTTGCTGACCTATGCCATGTTCCAGCATGCATTTGACGTCGACCGGGTTCAACGTATCGATTTTGGCACCGGCGACGACGGGTATAAACGCGACTGGATGGAATCCTCCGCGCCGCTCATCACCCTTACCGCCCATGACCCGCGTCAGCCAGGCGCATGGACCGGAATGGCGCGGCAGGGGCTGTCGCGGCTTGCGGCGGCGGCGCGGGGGCGCTAGCTCGCCAGCAGCCACCATATTTTCAGGGGGGAGCCAGACCGTTCACATGACAGACGATGCACAGATGGTGGAATCGACCTTGCGATCGACGCTGGTTGACATGCTGGGCCTGCCGGCGGACCGCGTAGCCGCCTTTGACGCGAACACGCCGTTGTTCGGCGCGCTGCCGGAGCTGGATTCGATGGCTGTCGCCACGCTGCTGACGGAATTGGAAGACCGGCTCGGCATCACCATCGACGATGATGATATCGACGTAGAGATGTTTGAAAGTTTCGGCGCGCTGCTCCAATTCGCCCGGTCCAAGGCGCTGGGGTGAGCGCAGCACAATGACCGAACAATGCCTGCGCCTGACGCCCAGTGGCCCGGCGTTGGCAACCATCATCATGGTCCCGCCGCTGTTCGACGAAGCCAACCGGACACGGCGCACCCTCGTCCTTGCTATGCGCGCGCTGGCGGCGCGCGGCTTTGCGGCCGCCCTGCCCGACCTGCCGGGTCAGAATGACAGCCTGCTGCCGACCCAGGAGGCGACGCTCGCGCTGTGGCGCGAAGCGCTCGCCGCACACTGCGCGCACACTGACGGACCGCATATTGTGGCCAGCTGGCGCGGTGGCGCGCTGATCGACGATGCCGCCCGCTCGGCCTGCGGGTGGTGGCGCATGGCGCCGCAATCGGGCGCGGCCGTCGTCA
>CAZAWL010000199.1:0-4254 GCA_964488705.1 uncultured Sphingopyxis sp. | reverse complement strand
ATTGACGGCGGCGCGCAGCCGGGCATTGGCGTCCGGGTCGGGCAGACCCATCTTGGCCGCGACGGTGATTTCACGGCTGAGCTTTGAAAACATGGCCGAGCGCTTTTTGTCCTGCGCGCCCTTGCGGTGCATGATGTTCTTGAATTTACTATGGCCTGCCATTGGTTCTATCGCTGCAAAGGTTGAAAGTAGTGGCGGCGCCCTAGCGCAGCATGGGCGGTCAGAGCAACCGCTGCCACCAACCGACATCGCGCCAGCCGCCCATTTTCCAGCCGACTTGGTGATAGACGCCGAGCGGGGTGAAACCGACCGCCCGGTGCAGCGCCTCGCTGGCCGGATTCGGCTTTGCGATCCCGGCAAAGGCGGCATGAAAGCCGCGTTCGCGCAGCCGCGTGAACAGGGCGTCATACAGCGCCCGGCCAACCCCCTGCCCCTTTGCAGCCTCCGCGACATAGATGGCGACGTCGACGGAGGTGCGATAGGCCGCGCGGGTGCGGTGCGGACTGGCATAGGCATAGCCCATCAACACACCGTCTTGTTCGGCCACCAGCCAGCCGTGGCTTTCCCCATAGCTGGCGATGCGCCGCGCCATTTCCGCCGCATCGGGCGGGTCGGTTTCAAAGCTGACCCAGCTGTCGGTGACATAGGGGCGATAGAGGGCGGCACAGGCCGCCGCGTCTGCCGCCACTGCGTCACGAATGTCCATCAACCCAGGCCGAGCGCGGCCTTATAGGTGTCGAGGATCGCCTCCATCTCCGCCCGGTCGTGCGGCGCCATTTTCCTGAGGCGGACGATCTGACGCATGATTTTGGCGTCATAGCCCTGCGATTTCGCTTCGGCGTAGACATCGCGAATATCGTCGGCGATGCCCTTTTTCTCCTCCTCCAGCCGTTCGACGCGCTCGATGAACAGACGCAGTTGCTGGTCGGTGGTGGTCGCCGTTTCTTCTGACATTGGATGAACGCTTTCGTCTTGGTTGGAGAATCACTGCGCGACCGCTTAGCGGTGCGGCGCGTTCTTCGCCACACTTGCCTCCATCCGCGCAAGCTGTTCCGGGCTCGCGGGCGGCTGGCCCGCCTTCCACGCGGCAGCATCCATACCGTGCACCACGTGGCGGGCGGCATCCTTGGTCAGCGACGGGTCGGCCTCCATCAGCCAGTCGGCGATGCAGTTGCGGCAAAAGCCGGCGAGGCCCATCAGGTCGATATTGGCGGCATCGCTGCGATGTTGCAAGTGACGGACCAGCGTGCGCAGCGCCGCCGCCGCCGTAGCGTCATCAATATCATCAATGGTCATCACGGTCCGCCTTTCGATGCTGTGTTTGCGCCATTGCGCTCTGGCCGATGATGCGTCATGGCCATGCCCGAGGGCAAGGCGCGGCGCAGCGCCGATGCCGACGATATGATGAAAGGATGATCGTGGTTCAACCGTTTGCCCCGCGCCAACGCAAGGTCCGCATTCTCGCCACGCTTGGCCCCGCGTCGAGCGGTGTCGACAAGATTCGCGACCTTTTCCTGGCCGGAGCCGATGCCTTTCGCATCAATATGAGCCATGGCGACCACGCCATGCACGCGGCCAACATCGCCGCTATCCGCGGCCTTGAAAAGGAATTGGGGCGGCCGACCACCATCCTCGCCGATTTGCAGGGCCCGAAATTGCGCGTCGGGAAATTTGCCACGCCGCCGGTCACGCTTGAGAATGGCAAACGCTTCATCCTCGACAGCGACCCGACACCGGGCGATGCCACCCGCGTCCAGTTGCCGCACCCGGAAATTTTAGGCGCGCTCGAACCTGGCGCGCGGCTCCTCATCGATGACGGCAAGCTGGTGCTGCGCGTCGCCACTTGCCACGGCGACCATGTCGTGACGGTGGTCGAGGTGGGTGGTGCCATTTCCGACCGCAAGGGGTTAAACCTCCCCGACATCGTCGTGCCGCTCGCCGCACTGACCGAAAAGGACCGGCGCGACCTGACCTTTGCGATTGACGCGCATGTCGACTGGATCGCCCTGTCCTTTGTCCAGCGGCCGGAGGATGTGGCGGAGGCTCGCACATTGATCCGCGGGCGCGCCGGCGTGCTGGTCAAGTTTGAAAAGCCGCAGGCGCTAGACCGGCTCGAGGAAATACTGGAACTGGCCGATGCCTGTATGGTCGCGCGCGGCGACCTCGGCGTCGAATTACCGCCCGAAGCGGTGCCGCCCGCGCAAAAGCGGATCGTCGCGACCGCCCGCGCCATGGGCAAACCGGTGGTCGTGGCGACGCAGATGCTCGAATCGATGATCACCTCCCCATCGCCGACACGCGCCGAAGTGTCCGACGTCGCCACCGCCGTCTATGACGGGGCTGATGCCGTCATGCTGTCGGCAGAGACCGCCGCCGGCGCTTTCCCGGTCGAGGCAGTGACGATCATGGACCGCATCGCCAAGTCGGTCGAAAGCGACCCCGGCTATCGCGCGCGCATCCGCTTTACCGAGACAAAGGCCGATGCCACCACGGCCGACGCGCTGTCCGAAGCAGCGGGGAGCGTCGCGCAGATCATCGCCGCCGATGCGATTTTGTGCTTCACATTTTCCGGATCGACCGCACGCCGCGTATCGCGCGAGCGGCCCGAAGCGCCGCTGCTCGTCCTCACCCCAAAGCTCGAGGCGGCGCGGCGCATGGGGCTGTTGTGGGGCAGCCACGCCGTCCACACCCGCGACATCGGCAGTTTCGAGGAGATGATCGCCAAGGGCAAGCGCATGGCGCTGCGTCACGGCATGGGCGGGGCGGGGGCCAAGCTGATCATGATGGCCGGCGTCCCCTTCGGTACGCCCGGCTCGACCAATGTGCTGCATGTCGCAACGCTGACCGGCGACGAGTTAAAGGGCCACCGGGGCTGAGCGCAACCGTGACCGGAACCCGCCCCGACGACGCATTCACCGTCACCTTTACCGCTGGTGCGTCGGACATTGACGAGCTGGGCCATGTCAACAATGCCGTCTGGGTCCAGTGGATCCAGCAGGTGGCGACCAGCCACTGGGCGGCACGCGCCAGTGTCGAACAACAGGCGGCGCTGATCTGGGTCGTCGTCCGTCACGAGATCGACTATCTGCGCCCGCTCCTCCCCGGCCAGTCGGTGACGGCCCACACATGGGTGCCCGCCACCGCACAGGGCGCAAAGTTCGACCGCCACATGGAGTTTGTCGGCGACAACGGCGCCGCCCATGTCCGCGCCACGACGACATGGGCCTTGCTCGACCGCGCCACAGGCCGGCCGATGCGCGTGCGGGACGATGTTATCGCGCGCTTTGCCTGAGGCAGGCCAGCACCGCCTCGATTGCGGCGGGCGCATAAGCAAAGCCGAGGTGACGGCACTGCACCTCTATCGCCGCGTCACGTTCATCGGTGTCGCCGCGGGCCGACGCCGGCGCGACAACGCCATCCACCGGCGACCATAGGGCAAAGGTCGGCACCGGCGGTTTGGCCTGCGGGTCAAAGTCGATGGGCGGCGCATCAACGCTGTGCCCCGCGATCAACCGATAGACGCGCCAGGCATGGTTGGCGCGGCGGGAGCCGGAAAAGGGCGACCCCATGGTGATGACACTGGCCACCGCATCGGGGTGCCGTTTGGCATATTCGCGGGCAAAGATACCGCCCAGCGACCAGCCGACCAGATGCACTTTCTGCCCGGAGTCATCCATTATCTGCGCCACGCGATGGTGCAACCGGTCAATCGTATCGGCGCGCGCCCCCAAATTGGCACCCTGTTTCCACCGCTTGGCGCGGTAGCCCGCAGCATTCAGCGTCCGGCGAAACTGCGCCATCGACACATCGCCGGCGCAAAAGCCCGGCAGAGTCATCACCGGCGCGCCATCGCCGGTCGCGGGCACGTCGAACGCCACGGGCCGCAGCCGCGCCCGCGCCCAATCCGCCGCGACGCCCAGTTCGCCGACCAGCAGGCGCAGTGGGGGGGCACGTTCGTCACGCTCCTGCAAATTCACAAATCATGCCCCGTGCGACGCCGCTTTGTCGCAAGATAGTCGGCATTATGCGGGTTCGCCGGCAGGACGAGCGGCAGGCGTTCGGCAACGTCTATCCCCGCCGCCTCCAGCCGTGCCACCTTTTCCGGGTTATTGGTCATCAACCGCACCCGTTCGATGCCCATCAGCCGCAACATCTGTGCCGCCACGCCAAAGTCCCGCGCCTCCACCGGAAAGCCGAGCCGGGTATTCGCATCGACGGTGTCGAACCCATGATCCTGCAACTGGTATGCGCGCA
>CAZAWL010000198.1:0-4296 GCA_964488705.1 uncultured Sphingopyxis sp. | reverse complement strand
CGCTGAGCGACAATGCCGCCCAGCGTGCGAGGGTTTGTCGCGCCGCTTATTCGCTGCGCGGCGTGCGATAGGGCGTGAATTCACCCAGGACGCAGCTCGGGCCGGCCAAGCCGCTCGTCCGGTCGACGAGGTGGATGATGTCGCCACGGCATGGTCCGATACCGCTGGTCCGGCTGACGATGATGTCGTCGTCTCGGGCGAGGCCGGGGCAGCTACCGCGCAACTCGTTGCGATAGACGAGGTTCCCCGACACGCGATAGAGCAGGATGTCATCGCTGACACGGATGGTCTGATCGGCAGTACGCGACGGGATGCAGGACACCGGACGCCCGGCTACCTTGCCGCCCAAATTGCGTTCGAGCAGCGCGAGCTGTTCGGGATTCAGGGCTTCGGCATTCGCCTGTCGGGCGGGTGCTGCGCATGCGGTGAGCGCTGCCGAGGCTACAATCGCGAGGGCGGCGGGGGCGAGGTGGCGGTTCATCGATAACCTCCTGTCATATGGCTGAAGCGAGCCGGTGCAAGCTAGACCCGTCTACTTATACCAAAGCTGAACAAATATACATCTTTGCGCGCCCCGCCGGATGCAGCCCGCCCGTCAAAAATTGTCCTTCGCCGTGCGCCGCTGGGCCAATTCGTCGACATTGGCCGCGCGCATGAAGGGGTTGGTCGCCCGTTCGAGGGCGATGGTCGTCGGCACGGTCGCTTCGCCGCGTTCGCGCATCGCCGTCACGGTCGCAAACCGGTCTGCCAATGCCGCGTTGTCCGGCTCTACCGTCACCGCGAATTTCGCGTTGGATAATGTATATTCATGCGCGCAATAGACCGCCGTTTCCGGCGGCAGGGCGGCGAGCCGCTGCATATTGTCGAACATCTGCGCCGCTGTCCCTTCGAACAGGCGCCCACACCCCATCGCAAATAATGTGTCGCCAACAAAGGCCGCGCCGGCGTCGGGCAGATGATAGGCAATATGGCCAGCGGTATGGGCGGGAACGGCCATGACGTGCGCGGTGAATGCACCGATCATCGCCGTGTCGCCGTCACCAACGGTGCGGTCGAGCGTGCTGATCTTGTCCGCCTCTGCTGCGGGACCGGTGATGACGCATTGCGTAGCAGCCTTGATGGCCGCATTGCCGCCAATATGGTCAGGGTGCCAGTGGGTGTTCCATATCTGGCTGATGCGCCAGCCGCGCCGGTCGGCCTCCGCCAGCACAGGTTCGGCGACCGCCGGGTCGATGACGACGGTGTCGCCGCTGACATCATCATGCATCAGCCACACATAATTGTCGTCGAGCACGGGGATGCGAACAATGTCCAGTGCCATAATTACCAGCTCCCGATATTGGGCATGTCCGCCCATGGCTGTGCGGGCGGCAATCGCCCGTCCTGCAATAATTCGACGGATATGCCATCGGGCGATCGAACAAAAGCCATATGCCCGTCACGCGGCGGCCGGTTGATGGTGACGCCGGCGTCCATCAGTCGCTGGCAGGTCGCGTAAATATCATCGACGCGAAAGGCCAAATGACCGAAATTTCGCCCGCCATCATAGCCGGCTTCGTCCCAATTATGCGTCAGTTCGATTTCCGCGATGCCCGCCTGTCCCGGTGCGGCGAGAAAGATGAGCGTGAAGCGGCCGGCTTCCTGGTCGAAACGGCGAACCTCCTCCAGCCCGATCAGCTTGAAAAAGGCGATCGTCGCGTCCGGGTCGCTGACGCGCAACATGCTGTGCAAAAACTGGACCATCGCATCATCCGTTTGATGTCGGCATTGTCCGGCCGACCATGACTGTCGCGCCTTTATAGCGAAGCTGACGGGCGCCGCCACCGCGCTCTTGGGGTCATGGTCTCGACTTTGGCTGGAGCCTGATTCACGTCTTTGTGAGAAGCGCAGAGCGCTTCGGACAAAGACGATCAGGCTCTAGGCTTGCGGGCCGGGTCCAGCCTCGGACGGCGCGGCTGCAGGCGCGCCAGCCGGAGTCGCCGTGTCGGTTCCCGTCGATGCGGGTTGCTCTGCCGCTGCCGCCTCCCGCTCAAAGGCGTCAAGTTGGATCAGCCGCGCGCGCGCGACGGTTGCAAAGCGGCTGGTCCCGCCGAGCGTGACCGCACTTTGCCAGCTTTGCCGCGCAACGTCCCACCGATTGGCCGCTGCGGCGATATTACCGGCCTCGAGCGCTATGGCCGCGTCACGCGGGCCCAATTGCGCTGCCGTTGCAATGTCATTTTGGGCGCGGTTGAGGTCACCCATGCGGCGGGCCAGCGTGGCGGATAACAACCACAAGAGCGGGTCTTGCGGCACGTGCGGTGTCGCCGCGTCAATATTGCTGCGCGCGCCCGGCCAATCTTCCAGTGCCGCTGCGGCGCGGGCTCGGTCGAGATACGCCTCCCCCAGTTGAACACCTGTCAGCGTCCCCTGCGCCAGTGCGGCGTCGAGTGCGGTCCGCGCCCGTGCGGCATCGCCGGCGGCCAGCGCGGCATTGCCGGCCTGCGCCCACAAATTGGCGCTGCGCCAGTCGCGCGCGGCCTCCGCCTCTTGCGCCGCGCGGCTGAAAACCTCCGCCGCAGCGGAAAATTCGCCCCGTCGCGTGTGGGCAAAGCCGAGGCATTGCCGGGCCAGAAATCCGCCGCCTTCCGCGATCCATTCATTCGCCGCGACGACACCGGTGGCCGGGTCATCCACCGCTGTATCGTGACATTCGTCAAATCGCACTTCGTCGAGCGCGCCGATCGTGCGCGACGGGGTTGCGACGACTGGTGCGGCACTGGTTTCGGGGGGTGTGGCCTGAGGGTCCTGGGTCAATAGGGCGGCAATCAAGGCGATGGCTGAGGACATTGTGCGCTTTCGACCGGTTATGAAAGACGGGCTGTGAGCTGCGCGACGGTTGACAACAACAGGGCGATGTCGGTGTCGCGCGACAGCCGGTGGTCACCGTCCTTGATCAGTTGGACCCGAACCTGTGATGAACGAAGCTGCTGGGTGAGGGAGAGGCTGATCGCAAAAGGCACATCTTCGTCCGCCTGACCGTGTAGCAATTCGACAGGGCAGTCGATGGCGATGGGCGCGCGCAGCACCAGGTTGCGCTGGCCGCTTTGCCAGAGCGCCAATGTGGTCAGCGTCGGTTCCGGCCCATAGGGGTTGGCTTGCAGCAACCGGCCCGAGTTCGCCAATTGTGCCTTTTCCGCATGACTATATCCCCATTGAGTAAAGTCGGGCGCGGCGGCGATGCCGACGAGACCGGCCACGCGGTGTGGCAGCGCGAGCGCGACCAACAGCATCAACCAGCCGCCCATCGACGAACCGATCAGGATCAGCGGCTCGTCCGGCGGTGTCTGTGCCGCGATGATGGCGATGGCGTCGTCGCGCCAGCTTTCAAGCGTTTCGGCCGCAAAATCGCCACCCGACTGCCCGCAGCCCGCATAATCGAACAGTAACGCAGCGCGGCCTTGCACCGCCGCCCAGCCGAACAGCGCGCACGCTTTTGACCCCGCCATGTCGGATGCATAGCCGGGGAGGAACACGAGCTGCGGCCCGACCCCGGCCGTCCGGCGATAGGCGATGTCGGGGCGGCCGCTTCGCGACAGCCATGCAGGGTCAGCCGAAATGGTCATGGCGCTTGCCATAAAGAGAATCTATGCCCGTGCCTATGACTGATAGGCTCGCCATATGTGACTGCATCGCGCTAGGGGCGGAGCCATGACCACGTCGCTGACTCATCTCGACCGGCTGGAATCGGAAAGCATCCACATCATGCGTGAAGTGGTGGCCGAAGCCGACCGTCCGGTGATGCTGTACAGCGTAGGCAAAGACAGCGCGGTCATGCTGCACCTGGCGCGCAAGGCGTTTTTCCCCGCTCCGCCGCCCTTTCCGCTCCTCCATGTCGATACGACGTGGAAGTTCAGGGACATGTACGCGCTGCGCGATCGTGCGGCAGCGGCGGCGGGCATGACGCTGCATGTCTGGCAAAATCCCGAGGCGCTCGCGGCCGGCATCAACCCGTTCGATCATGGCCCGGTCCATACCGACATGTGGAAAACGCAGGGGCTAAAGCAGGCGCTCGACCATTATGGGTTCGACGCCGCCTTTGGCGGTGCCCGACGCGACGAAGAAAAGAGTCGCGCCAAGGAACGGGTGTTCAGTTTTCGCAGCGCCAGTCATGCATGGGACCCAAAGAGCCAGCGGCCGGAGCTGTGGAACCTCTATAATGGCCGCAAGGCCAAGGGGGAGAGTATCCGCGTCTTTCCGCTGTCCAACTGGACTGAATTGGACATCTGGCAATATATCATGCGGGAGGGGATAGAG
>CAZAWL010000197.1:0-4328 GCA_964488705.1 uncultured Sphingopyxis sp. | reverse complement strand
TTCATGGGTACCAACGACCAGCCGGGCGATTATCGCTCGTCGGGCTGTTCGGCGTGTCACGTCGTCTATGCGAACGACCGTGAGCCGCGCCACAGCAGCGTCTATGCCCGTTATGGCCGCGACGGCCAGACGGCGACGGTGGACCCCACCATCGCCGGACTGTTGCAGCGTGAACAGCATCATGACGGTGAAGATCATGGCCCTGCCCTGCCGCGCTACGCGGGCGATGCGCCGACCGGCCATGGCGGCGGCGGTGGTGGCGATGACGATCATGCCATGGACCCGAGTGACAGCGGGCATGGTGGCCTGATCCCCGCCGGTGCGCCCGAACGGCGGGAACAGGGCCACCCGATCCGCCACGCCTTTACGCGCGCCATCCCGACCGCGCAGTGCATGAACTGCCACATGCACCAGCCGAATATCTTCCTGAATTCCTACCTCGGCTACACGATGTGGGATTATGAATCCGATGCCGAACATATGTGGCCCGGACCGGAAAATGAATCGCCGCGCCCGGCGGGCATGAGCGATGAAGACTATCAGCGCATCTATCGTCAGCAACATTACCCGACAGCGCGCGAAGTGCGCGCCATCAACGACCGGAACCCCGAAGCCGCCGCCGCGCGCGGGCTGTGGGGCGATGTCGAATTTCTGCGCGACGTTTACAGCATCAACCCCGACCTGTCGGACACGCAATTTGCGGATTATCACGGCCATGGCTGGAATTTCCGGGCCGTGTTGCGCCGTGACCGCGAGGGCAATCTGCTCGACGCGGACGGTCAGATCGTACCGCCCGACGACCCCCAGCGCTGGCGCCGCGAAGGCGAAGGCGAGTTTGTTCCCGTCGGGACGAATCCGGGCCGCACCGTGCACTTGATGGACATTCACGCCGAAAAGGGCCTGCAATGCGCCGACTGCCATTTCTCTCAGGACAGTCACGGCAACGGCTTCATTTATGGCGAGGTGGCCAACGCGATCGAAATCGGCTGCCGCGACTGCCACGGCACGGCCGACGCATACCCCACGCTGCTGACTTCCGGTCCGGCTGCCCCGCCGGAGGGCACCAACCTGGCCCTGTTGCGCAACCCCGACGGGCAGCGCCGCTTTGAATGGATCGAGCGCGACGGGCGGCGGGTACTGATCCAGCGCGCCATCACCGACCCGAACCTGTCCTGGGAAGTCAGCCTGGTGCGTGACACGGTGACGCGCGGCAACCCGCGGTTCAACCCGCGCGCCGCCCGCGCCAAATTGATGGGCCGCGTCAATGACGCTGGCGAAGCCCCGTGGGGCGAGGGCGTGGCGAGCGAGGATCGCGCGCATGGCGACGATCAGATGGCCTGTTTCACATGCCACCTGTCGTGGACGACGAGTTGCGCAGGCTGCCACTTGCCGATCGAAGCGAACTGGCAGACCAGTTCCCACCATTTCGACGGCGAAACGTCGCGCAATTTCGCGACCTATAATCCGCAGGTTGCCCGCGACGAGATGTTCCAGCTCGGCATACATCAGACGACCAAGGGCAACATCATCGCCCCGGTCCGCTCGACCTCTGCGCCGGTCCTGTCGTCGACCAACATCAACCGCGAACGCATTTACGTCCAGCAACCGCCGGTCAGTGCCATAGGCTTTTCCAGCCAGGCCTTTGCGCCGCACTTCCCGCACACCGTGCGCACGACCGAAACCAAGACCTGTTCGGACTGTCACCTGTCCGACGCCGAAGACAATAATGCGATCATGGCGCAGTTGCTGTTGCTCGGCACAAACTACGTCAATTTCGTCGGGCTCAATAATTTTGCGGGCCTCGAAGGCGGATTTCAGGCGACCCGGGTGACCGAATGGGATGAGCCGCAGGCTGTCATCGGCAGCTATCTGCACCGTTATGCCTACCCTGATTTCTATCGGCTCCATGTCGACCAAAATGGCCGCGAGTTGCGCAACTGGGTGCGCGGCGTGTCACTCGACTCGGATCTGTCGGGTGAGGCACGCGGGCCGGAGGAATTCGCCAACGTCGTGCAGGGCACGCGTGATCCGGTGCGCTGCCTGCAAATGCGTGGCGAATATATGTATGTCGCCGAAGGTCGCGGCGGTTTCGCCGTCTATGACATTGCGTCGATCGGCAATAAGGGCTTTTCCGAACGCATCATCACCGCGCCATTCTCCCCGCTGGGGCATGATGCGCGGGTGCGCAGCCGCAATGCGACCTGCATGGCGCTGCCCACCAATCAGCCGATCAATCCGGAGCGCAACACAGAAGTGCTGCGGCAGATTAATCAGGAACAGCCGTTCCACCCCATCTATAATTATGCTGCGGTGACCGATGCGGAGGAGGGGCTAATCCTCGTCAACATCAACACTTTTGCTGACGGCGAACTGCGCAACAACAATCTGCGCCGTGCAGTGACATGGAACCCGGACGGGGTGTTGAACGGTGCCCAGCATGTGACGCTGGCCGGCCACATCGCCTATATCACGACCGCCAGCGGGCTCGCCGTGGTCGACCTCGACAACCCGCTGGAGCCACGCCTCACCGCGAACCTGCCCTTGACCGGTGCAAAATCCTCCGCGTTGCAGTTCCGCTACCTCTGGGTGACGGATGCGGAGGGGATCAAGCTGTTCGACACGACCGACATGTTGAACCCGGTGCCGGTTCCCGAGGGCAGCATCGCCCTGCCCCAGGCAGAACGCATGTACCTCGCCCGCACCTATCTCTATGTCGCTGCGCGCGATCAGGGTCTGGTCATCTACAATGTGACACGGCCACGCGCGCCGATCGAACTGATGCGCTATACGGCGGGTGGCCAGCTTAATGATGCCCGCGATGTCATCGTCGGGACGACCAATGCCAGCCTTTTCGCCTATGTCGCGGATGGCGCAAATGGGGTGAAGGTGCTCCAGCTGACCAGCCCGGCGAGCCAGCCCAATTTCTATGGCTTTAGCCCGCGTCCGGTCCCGGAACTTATTGCCTGGGCACGGACGCCGACCCCGGCCATCGCCATGTCAAAGGGCCTCGACCGCGACCGCGCCGTCGATGAAACCGGCGGCCAGATGGCGGTGTTCGGACGGCTCGGCTCGCGGCCATTCACCCGGCCGGAAATGGAACGGCTGTTCCGCACGCCCGGCGGCCTGCTCTATCGCGTCAGTGACAGGGTCGACATGGCCAGCTGGCGCGGACCGCCAGCGAGTGTTGCAGCAGGCAACTAACGCTGCGCGATCTCGCGCAAGGGGGTAGCCCGCGCAAAGCTGGACCTGTCGGTCAGGCCGACTGGATGGCGTCCAATACGCGGTCGCGCCATTCTGGCCGACAGATGACGAGGTCGGGGACATAGGCATCGGCATTATTGTAGCGTAGCGGGCTGCCGTCGATGCGGCTGCAATGGAGCCCGGCAGCCGTCGCGACCGCGACGGGCGCCGCATTGTCCCATTCATACTGCCCGCCGGCGTGGACATAGATGTCGGCATCCCCGCGCACCACCGCCATGGCTTTTGCACCAGCGCTGCCCATCGGCAGCAGCGTCGCGCCGAGTTGCTGCGCGACGGCCAATGCCATGTCGGGCGGGCGCGTGCGGCTCACCACCATGCGCGGCGGCCCGATGCGTGCTGCGGGCAATTGCACCGACTCGCTGTCGAGCGTGACGCCCAGCGCGGGGAGCGCGACCGCACCGACGGAGGCGATGCCGTCAATCACGAGCGCCACATGCACCGCCCAATCGTCGCGGCCCTCGCTAAATTCGCGTGTCCCGTCGAGCGGGTCGATGACCCATACGCGATCCGACGCCAGGCGGGCGGGACTATCCTTCTCCTCTTCGGACAGCACGGCATCATCGCGCCGCCAGGTCCGCAAATCCTGCATCAGGCTGGTGTTGGCGATACGGTCGCCCTCATCCCCCAGCGCCTTGTCCACATGGGTGCCCGCCAGACGCAGCGCCATCAACAGCGCGCCGGCACTGGTGGCCAGCCGGTTGGCGATGCTGGCGTCGCTTAGATCACGCATCAACCCAGCAGCCTTTCGATAATCATGTTTGCCGCCGCTTCGGGCGTCATCGTCATGGTGTCGATGCGGATATCGGGGTTTTCCGGCGCCTCATAGGGGCTGTCGATACCGGTGAAGTTCTTGAGCGCCCCTGCCCTCGCCTTTTTGTACAGGCCCTTGACGTCGCGCGCCTCCGCTTGTGCCAGCGGCGTGTCGACAAATATCTCGATAAACTCGCCCTCTGCCATCATCGCGCGCACCATGTCGCGTTCGGCGCGAAACGGGCTGATAAAGGCGGTAATGACGATCAGCCCGGCATCGGTCATCAGCCGGGCGACTTCACCCACGCGGCGGATAT
>CAZAWL010000196.1:0-4393 GCA_964488705.1 uncultured Sphingopyxis sp. | reverse complement strand
TCCGTGCCGCACGGATATTGGCGCAGGCCGATGTCATCGTGCATGACGGACTGGTGTCGCAAGAGGTGCTGGCGCTGGCACCCGCCGCTGCCCGGCGCATTTCGGTCGCCAAGCAACGCAGTCGGCATTCGGTCCCGCAGGACGGGATTAACAGGATCCTCATCCGCGAAGCACTGGCCGGACATAGGGTTGTTCGCCTCAAAGGCGGCGATCCCTTCATCTTCGGTCGCGGCGGCGAAGAGGTAGAGGCCTGCCGCGATGCCGGCGTGCCGGTCGAAATCATCCCCGGCATTTCGGCGGCGGTCGCGGGCGGCGCGCAATTTGCCCTGCCGTTGACCCACCGCGATGCTGCGTCGGCGATCAGCTTTGTCGCAGGCCAGTGCAAGGGATTGTCCGATCAGAATTGGGCCGGCCTTGCGGGCAAGGGTCGCACCCTCGTCATTTATATGGGCGTGGCAACGGCGAGCGACATCGCCGAGAAACTGATGTGCGACGGATTGTCGCCCGACGCCCCGGTCGCGGTGCTGGAACGTGTTGGCCATGCCGATGCCCGCGCTTTGCGCACGATATTGGCTGACCTCGGCGGGATGATTGCCCGCGAACGCGTCCGATCGCCCGCGATCATCGTGGTCGGCGACGTGGTGACCAAGGCGTCGGCACAAGACGTACTGCAACTCGTGGCCAAGCAAGCGGAGAAGCTCGCGTGAAATTGTTGACGGGAAATGACCTCGCCACCGGCGCGGTGACATGGTGGACGGGCCGCCAGGACGGTGGCGGCTGGTCCAACCATGTCGAGGATGCGGTCGATGTCGGCGAAGGCGGTGAAGCGATATTGCGGGCGGAGGAAGGCGCGCGACGCGTCAACGCGCCCTATATCATCGAAGCCGTCGCCACGCCTGATGGCCCCCGCCCCGCGCACATCAAGGACCGCGTCAGAGCGCTCGGCCCCACTGTGCGTCCCGACCTCACGTTAAGACCAGCCGACCCGGCGGCCGGCGATTGGGTAATCTGACATGTACAAATATGACCATTATGATCAGGCGATCGTCGATGCGCGCGTCGACGAGTTTCGCGACCAGATAAAGCGGCGCTTGGCCGGCGAGATGACGGAAGACCAGTTCAAGCCGCTGCGGCTGATGAACGGCCTCTATCTGCAACTCCACGCCTATATGCTGCGTGTCGCCATCCCCTATGGCACGCTGGACAGCCGCCAGATGCGGATGCTGGCGCACATCGCGCGCAAATATGACCGCGACTATGGCCATTTCACGACACGCCAGAATATCCAGTATAACTGGATTAAGCTGGAGGATGCGGGCGACATCCTGGCGGAACTTGCCAGCGTCGAAATGCACGCCATCCAGACCAGTGGCAATTGCATCCGTAATATCTCGTCGGATCAATATGCCGGGGCTGCGGCGGACGAAATTACCGACCCCCGCCCCTGGGCCGAGTTGCTCCGCCAATGGAGCAGCTTTCACCCTGAATTCAGCTATCTGCCGCGTAAATTCAAAATCGCCGTCATCGCGGCGAATGAAGACCGCGCCGCCATGCGCCTCCACGATATCGGCATCCAGCTGGTGGAACGCGACGACAGGTTGGGCGCGGCATTTTATGTTGGCGGCGGCATGGGCCGTACGCCGATGATCGCCCCGCTGATCAAGGATTTCGTGCCGATCGAGGATTTCCTCAGCTATGCCGAGGCCTGCCTGCGCGTCTACAACCGCTATGGTCGCCGCGACAATATCTACAAGGCGCGCATCAAGATCCTGATCCACGAAATCGGCGCACAGGACTATGCGCGTCAGGTCGAGGAGGAATTCAAGCACGTCAAGACGTTGGGCATCGACCCGCCCTCCGCCGAACTGGAACGGATTGCCGCCACTTTTGCGCCGCCGCCCTTCGATGCGGCCGACATCGACGTGGATCGCAGCGACCCGGACTTTGCGCTGTGGCTCGACCAGAATATAAAGCCGCACAAACAGGCAGGCTATGCCATCGTCAATATCAGCCTAAAGCCGATCGGCGGGATACCCGGCGATGCGTCATCGGCGCAAATCGACGTGATGGCCGACCTTGCCGAACGGTACAGCTATGACGAGCTGCGGGTGACCCATGCGCAAAATATTGTGCTGCCGCATGTCGCCAAGCGCGATCTTTATGCGGTGTGGCAGGCGCTGAACGATGCCGAGCTGGCGAACGCCAATCTTGACCTGATCAGCGACATCATCGCCTGCCCCGGGCTGGATTATTGCAGCCTCGCCAATGCCCGCTCGATCCCTATTGCCCAGAAAATTGCGACCCGCTTTGCCGATGCGCAGCGGCAGCGCGACCTGGGTGAGCTCAAACTGAAAATTTCCGGCTGCATCAATGCCTGCGGGCATCACCATGCCGGTCATATCGGTATCCTTGGCGTCGACCGCAAAGGCGTCGAAAATTACCAGCTGACGCTTGGCGGTTCGGGCGCGGAAGATGTCAGCATAGGCAAGATCACCGGCCCCGGCTTTGACGAAGACGGCATCGTCGACGCGGTCGAGCGCGCCACCGACAAATATAAGGAACTGCGCGAGCCGGGTGAACGGTTCCTCGACACCTATCGCCGCGTCGGCATGGACGTGTTCAAGGAGGCGATTTATGGTTGAGCATCCGACCACCGGCGAAGAACCCGCTGTCACGCTCGACGCCTTCCTCGACCAGTCCAACGCCACGGCGGTGCGGCTGGAGCCGGATGACGATGCGCGGGCGCTAATCCCCTTTTTCGAGAGGCTGGCGTTGATCGAAATCGCCTTTCCCGGCTTTCGCGACGGTCGCGGCTATTCGTCCGCGCGCATCCTGCGCGAAGCGGGCTATCGCGGCGAGCTGCGCGCCCAGGGCGACGTGCTGGTCGATCAGCTGGCCTTTATGCGCCGCTGCGGGTTCGACAGCTTTGCCCCCGAAACGCCGTTCAACCCGGCTGACGTCGCCGCAGCGCTGGCCCGTTTCCCCCATGTCTATCAGGGCGCAAGCGACGGCGCCGTACCCGTCTGGAAACGCCGCCATGGCTAAGCCGTCGGCCCGTACCGTCGACCGCATCGACGCCGCCCCCCGCTTTGGCGCGGACGACGCGGCGCGGTTGAACGCGCGCTTTGCCGACGCCGACGCGGCGGCCACGCTGCGGGCCATTGTCGATGACCAGCTGGTCGGGCGATCCGCCATCGTCTCCAGCTTTGGCGCGGACAGCGCCGTGCTCCTCCACCTCGTCAGTCGCGTCGCGCCGGACATCCCCGTTCTTTTCCTCGACACCGGAAAGCATTTTCCCGAAACGCTGACGTACCGCGACCACCTCTCCAACCTGCTGGGCCTGACCCGGCTTGTCATCCTGACGCCCGACCCGGCCGCGCTCGCGGCGCGCGATGCCACGGGCCTGCGCTGGTCCTATGACCCTGACGGATGCTGCGCGATCCGCAAGGTCGCCCCGATGGAAGCGGCTCTGGCCGGTTATGATGCGCAATTTACCGGCCGCAAAGCCTTTCAGGCCGCGTCGCGCAGCGGACTGCAGCGGTTCGAATTTGACGGCAACCGGATCAAGATCAACCTGCTCGCCGACTGGGACCAGGCCCGGCTCGACGCCTATCGCGAACGGCATGACTTACCCGCGCACCCGCTGGTCGCAGCGGGCTATCCCTCCATCGGCTGCGCGCCCTGCACATCGATGGTACAGCCGGGCGAAGACCCGCGCGCCGGCCGTTGGCGCGGCTGGGACAAGACGGAATGCGGCATCCACCTCAGCCCGGTTCGCGCCGATGGCAGCGAGGATCCGGTTTTCTGAATATTTGCCAACGCGGGCATTCAGCCTGTGCTCAGCGTCACTTGCGCATGGCGATATCCATACTAATGGGACGTTGACGTTATCATCCACCATGGGGTGACCCGGACGGGTCGCAGTGGATCGGGGGGTACCGGCATATAATAAAAGCAACAGCCAGTGGCAGGCGGCTTAGACCACCTGTCCAGCACCATGATGGAGTCATACCATGCGTATATTTGCACTGTGCACCGTCGCCGCACTCGCGGCGGTCAGCAGCGTCGGCGTAGCCCAAAATGCCAGCCTGCGCGCCAATTTCGGGTCGATCACGCTCAACAGCGGCTTCACCCCTGACCCGTACCGCGTCAATGTGGTTGCGGGCGGCAACCTCAACGCGCCCGGCGGCTGTGCCGGCTCGATTTCCGACGCGCCGGATTTTGAACTGACTTATAATGCCGGCAGCCTGCCGCTCGCATTCCGCACCAGTTCGAACAGCGATACGACGCTGATCATCAACGACCCGGCCGGCAACTGGGCGTGCGATGATGACAGCGGCGGCAACCGCAACGCACAGGTTGTGTTCCGCGGCCCGCGCAGCGGCGTCTATGA
>CAZAWL010000195.1:0-4429 GCA_964488705.1 uncultured Sphingopyxis sp. | reverse complement strand
GCCAGCTCGGCGTTGGACAGCCGCGCGATATCGGGGCGGCTGATCCACCAAAATCCGGCAGCAATGGCGACGGCGATGACAAGCAGCGCGATGAGTATTTTCCTGAGCATGCGCCAAAGCTACGCAGCAGCGCCGCAAGACGCAAGCGCAGAGAGACGGCAGCAGTGCCACCTGTGCGCTATGGTGAACGGGCCCTTCACCCGATTCGGTGGAATGATGGTGAGGCGTGATCGCTAAGGCGGTGGGCATGGACTCAGCATGCTTCGATCCGACCGATGGCCCAGCCCGCGGTCAAGCCCACACGCGCCAACCCCATGGTGACGCCGCAGCCGCCGCGCCGTTAATCGGCGGCCGGTCCATCGTGCGCCATGCACAGGCGCTGGTTGCCGAATTTGGGGTGCAGGCGGGCGATGCGGCAGGGATGCGTGCGGCCCATGCGCGGGCGCAGGACAACCCCTACACTTATTGTTTGTGGCGCGAAGTCGAACGCGCCATCAACTGGATGGATAGCGCCAGCGCACCGGCGACGCGGCACTGACCGGCACAGGCGCTGCGATCAGCGCCCGCCGCTGGCCACCAGGTCGACGTCGACGATGCCGCCACTGGTCATGCGCGCCATGATGACAAATGCGTCGTCGCCGCGCGTCCCGCCCAGATAATGTTCATCGCCGCGCAATAGGTGTTCGGCGGTGTAGCCGTTGCGCACCGCCTGCGTGTAGTAATAATCGAGGATCGCCTGCATACCGGCGCGGCTTTGGAAATTGACGACGCGCACATTGCAGGTCCCGTTGGCGACACCGGCTGCTTCGACCAGCGCGGCGCGCGGATAAACGGCAAAGGCCGCCGGCAATCGTTGCGCCCATTCGGCACCATAGCGGATATCGGCTGCACATCCCGAGCCTGCCTGCTGCCGCGCGAGGCCACCCAGCGTCGCCGGGCGCGGCGCGCCATTGGCGCAATTGCTGTCACAGCTGTCCTCGAACCGGCCCGGTGCCGGCGCGCGCAGCATCTGTCCGCTGACACGGGTCCGCGCTTCGGCAATCGCGTCATTGGCATTGCCACCGCCACGCACCGTGGGGACGGCACCGTCAACCGGCATCGCGCCGGTCGCGGCGGCATTGGCGTTCGATTGGCCGGTCACATTGGGATCGACCATGATTTCCTGTTCAATGGCGCCCTTTACAACAGCATCGCCCGATTGCAGGCCATCATCCTGCTCCGCCAATTTGGCATTTTCGGCATCGCGGCAGGCCGAGATGCTGAGGCCAGAGGCAAGCACCAGAGCGAGCGCAACGGTACGACCGAGGGCAAGGCGCGGTGGGAACAACATTGCTAACACTCCCTTAACTTTCCCTCGCGATAGGGTGGAAAGCGTTAACAATGTGTTACGTTACAGGGTTAATCACAAGCAACCATTAGGGTTAAAGCCGCAAAATATTGTGCGCAATTGGGACGCAGCACCGCCGCTTGCAGTGTTGCTCAGCCAATGGCATGACACCGGCCATGCTGAACATAGCCTCCCTGATCATCGGCGTCGTGACCCTCATCCTCGCCATTTTCGCGTTCCTGCCCCTATTGGGTATCGCCAACTGGCTGATCGTGCCGATCGCGCTCATCGGCCTCGCCCTCGGTCAATTGTCGGACCGGCGCAGCGGCCGCAACCTCAACCTGATCGTCGTTGCTATCGGCATCGTCCGGTTGTGGCTGGGTGGCGGCGTCTTTTAATCGACCAGCCGCCAGGCGAGCGTTTCGCCAGCGTGAAAGGGGATGATCGGCGCGCCGGCAGCCGTCAGCGCGGCAGGGACGGCGCAGCCGCTGCGTTCCAGCGTTATCATCCCATCGTTGAGCGGCAGACCGTAAAAGGCGGGGCCATGTTCGCTCGCGAACCCGGCCAGCCGGTCGAGTGCGCCTTCTTCGTCAAAAACCTGTGCATAGCTTTCGATGGCAAAAGGCGCGTTGAAAATACCGGCGCAGCCGCATGCCGATTCCTTGGCGGATTGCGCATGGGGCGCGCTGTCGGTGCCGAGGAAATATTTGGCTGACCCCGACGTGGCGGCCCGGCGCAGCGCCAGACGATGGGTTTCGCGCTTTGCTACGGGCAGGCAATAGGCATGCGGACGGATGCCGCCGGCGAACATCGCATTGCGGTTGATGTGCAGATGCTGCGGCGTGATGGTCGCGGCGACATTGGGGCCAGCGGAGTCGACAAAAGCGACGGCATCCGCCGTCGTGATATGTTCAAAGACAACGCGCAGGTGCGGAAAATCCTGCACCAGTCGAGCGAGGGTGCGGTCGATGAACACCGCTTCACGGTCGAAAATATCGACATCATGGTCGGTCACTTCGCCATGGATAAGCAGCGGCATACCGATCGACTGCATCCGCTCGAATATGGGTGACAGCGCCGCGACGTCGGTCACACCATGGGCGCTGCCGGTCGTGGCATGCGCCGGGTAAAGTTTTGCGGCGGTGAAAATGCCCGCCGCATGACCGGCCGCGAGGTCGTCGGCATCGCTATCGTCGGTCAGATAGGCCGTCATCAGCGGCGTAAACCCGGTACCATCGGGCACGGCTGCACGAATGCGGTCGCGATAGGCCGCCGCCGCCGCCGCTGTCGTGACCGGCGGCGACAGGTTGGGCATGACGATGGCGCGCGCGAACTGGCGGGCCGTAAAGGGCACCACCGAAGCGAGCATCGCGCCGTCGCGCAAATGCACATGCCAGTCGTCGGGACGGCGGATGGTGATGCGGGTCGGCGATGTCATGCCTTTTCCTTAGTCGGCGTCCGCCCTATCTGTCACCCATGACCGGAACTTTTCTTGCCGACCGCGCCGTCATCCGTCTGTCCCCCGACAAGGCGGAGGAGAGCGCGACCGATTTTCTGCAGGCGCTGGTGACGCAGGATGTGACCGGGACGCTGCCGGTGTGGGCGGCGCTGCTGACCCCCCAGGGCAAATGCCTGTTCGATTTTCTGGTCTGGGCCGATGGTGACGACCGGTTGATCGATTGCGAGGCATCGCGCGTCGACGCCCTGATCCGGCGGCTGACGCTGTATCGCCTGCGCCGTGCCATCACGATCAGCCGCGACACCACTGTTGGCGTGCATTGGCAGCCATCCGGCGCGGCGGGCGTGCCGGACCCGCGGCTGGGCGATATGGGGCGGCGATGGATCGCAGCGACACCCGATGACCCGGCCGATGCGAGCGATGCGTATCGCGCGCACCGGCTGCCGCTGGGCGTGACGGAGGGGCTGGCAGAGCTCGGCGATGGCACCACATTGTGGCTCGAATGCAATGCCGCAGAATTGAACGGGGTCAGCTTTACCAAGGGCTGTTATGTCGGGCAGGAAAATACGGCGCGGATGAACTGGCGATCCACCGTCAACCGGCGGCTCTGCGTCGTCCCTGCCGACATGGCAGATCCCGAACGCGTGCGCGCCGCCTACCCCGCACTCAACCTGTCGGTCGAACATCGCCGCGTCGCCGACATCCCGCCAGCGGCTTGGCGGCTGTGGATGGGTGACCGGTGACGTTCATGGACAAGTCAGTTTGGCCGGATTAGCGTGCCCGCCATGCTGATCCGCGCCCTCCCCCTCCTCACCGTTTCTGCCATCGCCGCACTCGCAACCCCGGCCAATGCGCAGACCTGCGACGCAGAGGCCGCGCCAATGGTCAGCTTTGCCGACGCAACCAACAGCGTGGCACTGGACAGCTGCGTCCGGATCGAAGGCGTGGCCGTCGGACGTGTGCTGGTCGAGGATGAGCGGACCCGCTATCGCCTCGAACAGCGGCGCAACGACCCGTCGAGCACGGGGGCGGTGCTCGGCCTCTATGGTGATGAACGGCCCGACGAACCGACGCGGGTCCGGCTGGTCGGACGTGTCAGCGACTGCGCCACATTGGAAGCGCGATCACGCGCGCAGGCCGAACCCAATTCCATCATCATGATGATGGGCTATTGCCACTATTTTGCGGGCCGGGTCATCATTGCCGAGAGTATCGAACAGATCGGGCCGGCCAATTTTGTCCGTCAGCTCGGTGGCGAAGGGTCGGCGGGACTCGGCAACCTTTCGCGGCTCGTCGACGGCGACGTCCGCCGGCAAATGATGATGGCGGCACAACGGTTTGCCACCGCGTTACGCAACGCTGATCGCGCCACTCTCGCTGAAATGCACGGCGGCGGACCGTCCGGTACACGGCGTGGGTCGGACGACGCGAATGCGCTGTTGCTCGACCGGGCCGATTCGCCATTTGCCCCGCTGCGTAACGCCGCGCCTGCGGCCATAGAGATATTTGGCTGGCGGCCGCCGCTATGGGCCAATGCCGAATGGCACGCCGAACGCGCGCGAACGGGCACGGCAGAGGCGATCGCCTGTTTTTCGGCGCGCGCCGACGCCGCCAACCTTTGGCCAATCGACAGCAAGGATGCC
>CAZAWL010000194.1:0-4485 GCA_964488705.1 uncultured Sphingopyxis sp. | reverse complement strand
CGCCAATTCGCAGCCGATGGGCCCGCCGCCCAGCACCGCAATGCGGCGCGGCATGGTGTCGAGTCTGGCGAACTCGTCCCACAGCGTGTCGCTCGTCACATAGCCAACATCCTCCAGCCCGGGCAGGTCGGGGACGATGGGTGCAGCGCCCGCCGCGACGATGATCGACCGCGTCGTCAGCCGTTGCTCGTCCCCATCATGGCGGCGGATCGTGACGGTCCACGGGTCGATGATCGTCGCATAACCTTCGACCACATCGACGCCCAGACCGGTGAAGCGTTCGACACTGTCGTGCGGTTCGATGGCAGCGATGATGTCGTGGACGCGCTGCATGACGTCGCGAAAACTGAATGACGGGTCAACCGGCGTCAGCCCGTAACGGTCGGCATGACGCATCTGTTCGGCCACTTTGGCGCTCTTGATCAGCGCCTTGGACGGAACGCAACCATAGTTGAGGCAGTCGCCGCCCATTTTGTTGGATTCGACGAGCGTAACCTTCGCCTTAACCGTCGCCGCGATATAGGCCGACACCAGCCCGGCTGCGCCGGCGCCGATAACGACGAGGTTGCGGTCAAACTGTTTGGGTTTTGTCCAGCGCGCATAGACCCGGCGCCGCTTGAGCCACCCCATGATCCATTTGCCGACCCAGGGCATAAGCCCCAGCGCGGCAAATGATATGAGAAGGCCCGGTGAAACGATGTCCGACGGCTCGGTGATCGATGCAATCTGTGTACCGGCATTGACGTAAACGATGGTCCCCAGAAACATGCCCACCTGGCTGACCCAATAATAGGTCCAAGTGCGGATCGGCGTCAGCCCCATCAGCAAATTGACGAGGAAAAATGGAAAAATGGGAACTAGGCGTAGGGAGAATAGGTAAAAGGCACCGTCGCGTGCGACGCCGTCGTTGATGGCGCGCATCCGGTCGCCGAATTTTGACTGCACCCAATCGCCCAGCACGTAGCGCGAGCTCAGGAAGGCCAGCGTTGCTCCGATGGTCGAAGCAAAGCTCACGATGATGGTACCGGTGACAACACCGAAAATGGCACCTGCGGCGAGGGTGAGAATGGCCGCGCCAGGCAAGGATGTCGCCGTCACCGCAACGTAAATGAGGAAAAACAGCGCTATGATGAGGAACGGCGTGGCCTGATAGCGCGCGTCAATCGCCCCCTGTTGCGCCTTGAGCGCGTCGAGCGTCAGCAGGCTGCCGAGGTCAAAATACCAAAAGCTGATGATGGCCGCGACAATCAGCAACAGGATCAATGGGCGCTTCAAGTCGACATTCCCCCTCGTTCGGATAATGCTGACGTCAGCCACGCCACGCCAGTCCGCTCCCTCATCCGCCCGTTGTCGTCGGACGCGACGCCAGCGTCAATCTCTTGATGACAGTTTCGCCTGTGGGTGCCACATCGTTACAGGAGTGGAGTGATACTGGGGAGCAGATTGGCGATGTCCGACACAAAATGGACGGATCGGTTTTCGCGCGGCGCGCTGGCCGTCGTGTTGCTGGCGCTTCTGGTGACCGCCGGCGGTTTGACCCTGGCGCGGTATGACGTGATCCCAAAGATTGATGGTCTATATGCGATGCTGATCGGCGCCTTGATTGCCGCAGCGGCATTTGTGCTGGCATTGATCGGGTTGGTCATGGGACTGGTCCATCGCGCACAGACCAAGAAATTTGCGCTGGTCGCCATGCTGATCGCCGCGGCCTATGTCGGCTATCTGGGTTCGCGTGCGGTGATCGCGCGCTCCGTGCCGCCGCTGCACGACATCACCACCGACCTTGCCGACCCGCCGTCGTTTGGCACGCTGACCCTGCGCGCGGATAATCTGGCCGGTGTCGAGACGGTCGAAAACTGGCGGCAGAAACATGCCGAAGCCTATCCCGATTTGCGCAGCGTGACGATCAATCGTCCGCCCGAAACCGTGTTCGCCGATGCAGAACGGCTGGTGCGGGATCGTGGCTGGACCGTCGCGTCGGCCAGTCGCGGTGCGGGGCAAATCGAAGCGACCGCGAGTGTTTCGTACATCCGTTATCAGGACGATGTCATCATCCGTCTGCGCCCGACTGACGAGGGCGCCTCGACGATCGTCGATATGCGGTCGGTCAGCCGGGTTGGTGTCAGCGACCTCGGCATGAACGCCAAGCGTATCCGCGAATTCCTGACGGAGTTGTCGGCCGGGTGATTGGCCTATGACGTCCGTCGAGGCCGATCTGTCGCCCCGCAAGGGCATGAGCCCCGACGATATCGACGCCTGCGTTGCCGAGATCATGGCGCGGGCAACGCTGGCCGAAAAGGTCGGCATGATGTCCGGCAAGGGGTTTTTTGCGGCGTTCGTGGCGGACGACCGGCGTTGGGCGGCACGGCCCTATCGCGCTGGCGGCGGGATCGAGAGGCTGGGCGTGCCGGCGCTGTGGTTTACCGACGGGCCGCGCGGTGTCGCGCGCGGCAATTCCACCTGTTTTCCATGTACGATGGCGCGCGGTGCCAGCTTTGATGCGGGTTTGGAACAGCGCATCGGTGCCGCCATGGGCGTGGAGGCGCGGGCCCAGGGTTGCACCCTGTCTGGGGCCGTGTGCATCAACCTGTTGCGCCACCCCGCTTGGGGCCGGGCGCAGGAAACCTATGGCGAAGACCCCCACCACCTTGGCACCATGGGTGCAGCGCTGGCGCGCGGTATCCAGACCCATAATGTGATCGCCACCGTCAAGCATTTTGCGCTCAATTCGATGGAAAATGCCCGGTTCAAGGTCGATGTGCAGATTGACGAGCGCGCGCTGCACGAAGTCTATCTGCCGCACTTCAAGGCGGTGATCGACGCCGGCTGCGCCAGCGTCATGAGCGCCTATAACAAGATGAATGGCGCCTATTGTGGTGAAAACCGCGCGCTGTTGACCGACATTTTGCGTGACGAATGGGGCTTTGACGGGTTCGTCCATTCGGACTGGGTCAAGGGCGTCTATTCCGTCGACGGCGCGGTTGCGGGGCTCGATGTCGAAAATCCCGAACCGTTGGTCTGGGGGCAAAAACTGGTCGATGCGGTGGAGGCAGGGCGCGTGCCGATGCCGGTGATCGACCAGGCGTGCACGCGCATCCTGCGTACCCTCTATCGCTTTGCCGCCGCGCCCGACCCGCTTCACTATTATGATATGGCTTTGGTCGCCAGCGCCGAGCATCGCGCGCTGGCGCTCGAAGCGGCCGAAAAATCGGCCGTCCTGCTCAAGAATGATGGCGTCCTGCCACTCGACCGGAGCGGATTGGGCCGGCTCGCTGTGCTTGGTCGTCTGGCTGCGCTCGAAAATATCGGTGACGAGGGGTCGAGCAAGGTCTGTCCGTCCTATGTGGTGACGCCATTGGCGGGGCTGGCCGCGGCGTTGGGCCATGATCGGGTGATCCATGCCGACGAAACCGATCTGGCTGGTGCCGCGGATGCGCTGGCGGCCGCCGACGCGGCGGTCGTCATCGTCGGGCTGACCCGCGAAGAGGAGGGGGAGTATATTCCCGGGGACATCGCGCTGGGTGCAGACGCGGCCCCCGGCGACGGCGCGGGCGCGCGACGGCGGGCCATAGGCGGCGACCGCGAATCGCTGAACCTGCCGCCGGACCAGCAGGCGCTGATCCGTGTCGCGACCGACAGCGGCAAGCCGGTGGTGGTGGTCATCGTCGGCGGCTCGGCCATCATGGTCGAAGGCTGGCATGACGATGCCGGCGCGATCATGCAGAGTTTTTATGCCGGGATGGAGGGTGGCACTGCACTCGCCCGACTGTTGTTCGGCGACGTATCGCCGTCGGGCAAACTGCCTTTTACCGTCGCCCGCGATGCTGCCGACTACCCCTATTTTGATCGCGATGCCGACACGATCAGCTATGACCTGTGGCACGGCTATAGCCTTTTTGACCGCAGCGGTGCGACGCCGCGCTATGCCTTTGGCCACGGATTATCCTATACGCATTTTGCCTATGACGGGCTGAACGCGCGGGTTGAGGGCGGCGCGCTTTGCGGGTCGGTGTCGGTGCGCAATGCCGGCAATGTTGCCGGCACCGAGGTGGTGCAAATCTATGTCGGATGCCCCGGAGTCGCGGTTGAACGGCAGGCCAAATCGTTGCGCTTTTTCGCGCGGGTCGACATCCCCGCCGGCGACGCAGTGACCGTTCCCTTTGCTATCCCCCTCGATGATCTGCGCTGGCGCGACATGGCCGAGCACGGCTGGAAACTGGAGCCCGGCGCCTATCGACTCTATGCCGGTGGCGCATCCGACCGGCTCATCTCTACCAGCGTCGCGATTGGCGTCTGACCGGGCAAGGGTGTAACCCTTTGCGCCAAAACCATGTATTTCTATGCAAAGAATCGCTGCAGCAGGAGCCATAATATGACCGACACGCCCGACACGCCGCCAAACCAGCCCGCCGATTACACGCCGCCCAAAATCTGGATGTGGGACAAGGAAAGCGGCGGGCGCTTTGCCGCGATCAACCGGCCGGT
>CAZAWL010000193.1:0-4493 GCA_964488705.1 uncultured Sphingopyxis sp. | reverse complement strand
CAAGCACCCGCAGCAGGAATTCCTGCAGGTCGATACGACCAACATCCTGTTCATCTGTGGCGGGGCCTTTGCCGGGCTGGAAAAAATCATCGGTGACCGCTTGCAGGGCAAGTCGATCGGCTTTGGCGCGCATGTCGAGGCGCCCGAGGAAAAGCGGACCGGCGAGATGTTGCGCCAGGTCGAACCCGAAGATTTGCTGAAGTTCGGCCTTATCCCCGAATTTGTAGGGCGGCTGCCGGTCATTGCGACGCTGGAGGACCTGGACGAGCCGGCGCTCGTTAAAATCCTGTCCGAGCCGAAAAATGCGCTGGCGAAACAATATCGCCGCCTGTTCGAGCTGGAGGATGTGGGGCTCAGCTTTACCGACGACGCGCTCGCCGCGATCGCGCGCAAGGCCATCCAGCGCAAGACGGGTGCCCGTGGTTTGCGCTCGATTGTCGAGGCGATCCTGCTCGACACGATGTTCGATCTGCCACAGCTTGACGGCGTGAGCGAGGTGGTCGTCGACAAGGATGTCGTCGAAGGGCGCAAGGACCCGATTCGGGTCTTTGCCGACACTAAAAGGGTCGAAACCGGCGACGCGGCCTGACGGCTGCATTATTCTGGGCGCTGTTGCATTTTTGCACTCCCGCAGAGGCGCAGATTTCCGCGCATTGCGCCGTAGCCTCCGCGCATCGGGGCAGGGCAGGCCGCGTGCGCGGGCGTGACTCCTCTTTTCCTGCCCTCTAGGGCGACGCCATGTAACAAAAGGGTCGCAATGACTCGCCAATGGGGCCGCAACCTTTCGCGTTGGTACCTCGGCAGGCGTTGAGTCCGTGCGCACCATGACGAAAAATCGATTGGCCGCCTATGGCGCGGTCAGCGGTGTTGGGATTTTTACCGGAATTGGCCCGTTCGGCCTTCAAGGGGACAGCAGAAATGAATTTGCGCTATTATCTTGCCGCCAGCGTGGCCGGCCTTTCGATGGCAGCGGCGATTGCTACGCCGGTTGCTGCTCAGGAAACCACCTCTGCCGTGCGCGGCACGGTTGAAGCCGATGGCGCACCTGTCGCCGGTGCCACCATTGTCGTCACGCATACGCCTTCGGGCACGGTGCAACGCACCATGTCGGACGCAGCTGGTACCTTCTCGGTCAACGGCCTGCGCGTCGGCGGTCCGTTCACCGTCACAGTCGATGCCGACGGTTATGAATCTTCGCAGGTGACCGAATTGTTCCTGCAGGCCGGCCAGCCTTTCCGCCTGCCGATCACACTGCAGGCTGCCAACGACATCGTCGTCACCGCGTCGGCCCTGGGCGGTGCGCTCGAAACCTCGACCGGCCCGATTACCGCGCTGGGCCGTGACGACATCGAAGGCGTCGCGTCAATCAACCGCGACGTTCGCGACCTGGCGCGCCGCGACCCGTTCGCGACGATCGACCTGACCAACAGCCGTACGATTGAAATCGCCGGTAACAATGGTCGTCTGAACCGTTTTTCGGTGGACGGCATCCAGTTCGGTGACGATTTCGGCCTCAACAATGGCGGCCTGCCGACTGCGCGCGGTCCTGTGCCGTTCGACGCGATCGAGCAGTTCTCGGTCAAGGTGGCCCCGTTCGACATTTCCGAAGGCAATTTCCAGGGCGGCGCCATCAACGTGGTGCTGCGTTCGGGGACGAACCGTTTTCGCGGTTCGGCCTTTTATGCCTACACCGGCGACAGCCTGACCGGCGACACGTCGCGCGGTAATGTGCTCAACTTTGATTTCCGGTCTGAACAATATGGCGGCTCGATTTCCGGGCCGATCATCCGCGATCACCTGTTCCTCGCGCTGACTTATGAACGGACGAACGATTCGACGCCGTTCGACAGCGGCCCGCAGGGGCAGGGTTTTGCCGCGCCGATCCCGGGCGTGACGCAGGGCCTGGTTGACAGCGTTTCGGCAACGGCCTCCTCGCGTTACGGCTATGACACGCTCGGCGTCATCCGCAACAACGACGAAACCGATGAAAAGTTCGTCGCAAAGCTCGACTGGAACATCAGCGACAGCCAGCGTCTGTCGCTGACCTACCTGCGTGCCACCGATTCCCAGGCCAACCAGCGCAACACGTCGACCAGCGCGACGTCGCCATCGCTCGGCCTGTTTTCGACCGGCTATGAACTGACCGAGGAAATCAACTCTGGTGTGTTCCAGCTCAACTCGCAATGGTCCGACACCTTCTCGACCGAATTGCGTGCCACCTATCGTGACACCAACCGTGGCCAGATCGCCTATGGCGCCCGCACCGCAGGCCAGATCACGGTTTGCACCGATGCAGCATCGACCGGTTCTGCCACGTCTTGCTCCAATGCTGTTCCGCGCATCATCTTTGGGCCGGACCAGTTCCGCCACTCGAACGCGCTGAACACTGACAATCTGGGCATCGAACTGACGGCACGACTCGACGCTGGCGCGCATCAGTTCAAGCTGTTGGCCGGTTATAGCGACCTCAACGTCAACAACCTGTTCGTACCCAACTCGCTCGGCACCTACTATTTCGACTCGCTGGCCGATTATCAGGCCGGTCGTGCCAACCAGTTGCTCTATTCGAATGCGGTACCCAGCCTTGACCCGGCCGATGGTGCGGCGCTGTTCTCTGCGCAGACCTACAGCTTTGGTTTGCAGGACGACTGGCAGGTCACTGACTCGCTGCTGCTGACCATCGGTGCCCGTTATGACCTGTTCGGCGATGGTGGCCCGCCCGCGGCCAACGCCAATTTTGCTGCGCGTTACGGCTTTAGCAACCGCGCAACCTTTGCCGGTCGCGGCGTGTTCCAGCCGCGCTTCGGCTTTAACTGGGAAGCGACCGATCGCCTGATCGTTCGCGGCGGCGTTGGCGTCTTTGCCGGCGGCACGCCCAACGTGTTCCTGTCGAACAGCTATTCGAACACGGGTCAGCTGACCAACACCGTGACGATCAACCGCGACGCGACGTGCAACACCGCCGGCACGGTTTGCGATGCGGCGCTGAACAACCTCGGCAACAACCTGTCGTCGATCAGCAGCATCGTGCAGAACTTCCTTGCCACCAACGTTGCTTCGCTGGCCAATGCGCCGGTTAACGCGATTGACCCGGACCTCGAAGTTGCGCGCCAGCTTCGTGCCACCTTGTCGGTCGACTATGACGCCGACCTCGGCTTCCTGGGTGATGGCTGGCTGTTCGGTGCGAACTTCCTCTATGGCAACGTCCTGCAGGGTTATCTGTGGACCGACATCCGTTCGGTGCAGATCGGTACGCTGCCTGACGGTCGCGCGCGTTACAGCAATCTGCCTGGCACCACCGGTACCAACCAGGACCTGTTGATGACCAATACATCGGCCGGCCGCTCCTATATCGGTGTGGTCCGTTTCTCGAAGGATTGGGATTGGGGCCTGTCGATCGGCGGCAGCTACACGCGTTCGGACATTCGTGACCAGAACGCGCTGACGTCCACCACCGCAGCATCCTTGTATAACAACAATGCGACGCTGGACCCCAATGTCGCGGCGATTGGTACCTCGATTTACGAGATTACCGACCAGTGGAAGTTCAACATCGGTTTCCGGACCGAATTGTTTGCCGACCATGAAACGCGGATCAACATCTTTGGCGAATATCGCACGGGTCGCCCGTACAGCCTGACGATGATCGATTCGACCGGCACCAGCTCGTCGAACCGTTCGGCGGTGATTGGGACGGTCGGCACCGGCAGCACGCCGTTGCTGTACATCCCGACCGCAGGCGACACCCGCGTGTCGTTCGATACGGCAGCATCGGAAACCGCGTTCAACGCACTGGTTTCGCAGCTGGGGCTGGAACAGTTCCGCGGCAGCATCGTGCCAAAGAACTCGCAGCGGTCGCCCGACGTGTTCCGCGTCGACCTCAACGTCAGCCAGGAATTGCCGCTGTTCGTCGGTGGTGCCAAGCTGCGCCTGTTTGCGGACGTCGAAAATGTGCTGAACCTGATCGACAGCGATTGGGGTGCGGTGCGTCAGGTCGGGTTCCCGTACAATGCAGGCCTGGTCAACGTGCAGTGCCTGAGCGTCGCGACGCCGACGGGGACGGCACCGGGTGCGGGCGTGGTGAACACCGCGCCGAACCAGACCTGTGCCCAATATCGTTATGCAAACGTGCGTGCACCAAACGTCAACCTGCAGACGCGCCAGTCGCTGTGGGGCATCCGCGTGGGCGCCCGCATCAGCTTCTGATAGTCGGCAAATCGCCAATGAAGGGGCGCGGGGTTTCGACCTCGCGCCCTTTTTCTTTGTGCCAGCTTGGTCAGTTAAGGCAGGCGTCGAGCCCGTCGCGCTGGACCACGCGGATGCGGGCGGCGATGCTGTTGCCGTAGCGGCGGGTAAAGCCGCCGACCCCGTTGACCGCCCGCTTTTTGGGCAAGGGTAATATGGCGGCCAGACGTGCCGCTTCGATGCGGCTCAGGTTTTTTGCGCTTTTCTTGTAATAACGGTGCGCCCCTGCCTCGGCGCCATAAGTGCCG
>CAZAWL010000192.1:0-4493 GCA_964488705.1 uncultured Sphingopyxis sp. | reverse complement strand
TTGGCCGGAAAGACGCAGGACATTGTCACTCGCTCGTCAAAATGCACCACATTTATCCTCGCTCGTTCCGCGTCCTGCACCTTTCTGGCTCAAGCCACGGCCATGTGATCAATGGGTCCTGACCCTAGCCATCGCTGTCGACGGGCGCGTTCATGTCGTGCGGACAGTCCGTGCCACGGCGTCAAGCAGTCCGTTGACAAACCCGGCCTCGCGCCCCGCGTCGAACGCCTTGGCGACATCGACATATTCGCTGATCGCGGCGGCGGTCGGTACGTCGGATCGGGCGAGCAATTCATAGCTGCCAACACGCAAGATCGCCTTCATCGTCCGGTCGAGGCGCGCCAGCGTCCATCCATTGGACAGGTTGGCGGCGATGGCCCCATCCACATCCGCCATGCGGGCAATGGTGCCGCGCACCAGATCATCGAAAAAATCGACTTCCGCCTCGGCATAGGTGGTGTCGGCAAAATCTTCGTCGTCAATCGTCGTGCCAAGGCGGTGCTGATGAAACTCGTGCAGCAGCTGCGCGACCGGCGTCGATTCCATGTCGTGCTGAAACAGTGCCTGCACCGCGGCGAGACGAGCGGCAGAGCGTGACAGGGAACGGCGGGTCTGGGTCATCGCTGCGCCCTAGCGGCGGCGGTGAAACAGGGCAAGGCGCGTCACATCCGGACCCGCACGCTGGCGGCATGGGCCGGCAGGCCTTCGGCGTCGGCCAGTGTGGCGGCGTGTGGCCCCAATAGCTGCATTGCGTCGCCCGACAGGGCGATGTGGCTGGTCCGCTTCATGAAATCCGTCACCGACAGGCCGGAGGAGAAGCGTGCGCGGCGTCCGGTCGGCAACACATGATTGGGCCCGGCGAGATAATCGCCCATTGCTTCGGGGGTCATGCGGCCCAGAAACACCGACCCCGCGTGCCTGACCATGGCGAACAACGCCTGTGCCCGATCCGGATCGACCGCCAGTTCAAGATGTTCGGGCGCAAGCTGGTTGGCCAGTGCAATGGCCGATTCGAGCGAGGCGGTGACGATGATCGCGCCGTTGGCACGCCAGCTTTGTTCCGCGACCGCGCGTGTCGCGAGGCTCGCCAGCCGGGTTTCCACCGCAGCGCCAACACGCTCGGCAAAGCTGGCGTCGTCGGTGAACAGCACCGATTGGCTCGTCGGGTCATGTTCCGATTGGGACAAGAGGTCGGCGGCGATCCAGTCCGGGTCGTTCGCGCTGTCCGCGACAACGACGATTTCCGATGGTCCGGCGACCATGTCGATGCCGACCACGCCGTACAGCTGCCGCTTTGCCTCCGCCACCCAGGCGTTGCCCGGGCCGGTGATCACATCCACCGGGGCGATGGTGGCGGTGCCATAGGCGAGCGCGGCGATGGCCTGTGCCCCGCCGATGCGCCAGATTTCGCTGATCCCGGCAAGGTGCGCGGCGGCCAGCACCGCCGCGTTGAGCGCGCCGCCCGGCGTGGGCGTGACCATGACCAGCCGTTCGACCCCGGCGACCCGCGCGGGAATGGCGTTCATCAACACCGATGACGGATAGGCCGCGCGGCCGCCGGGGACATAGAGACCTGCGGCATCGACGGGACGCCAGCGATAGCCAAGGGCGACGCCCGTTTCATCGACCCATTGGTCGTCGGCCGGGCGGGTGCGTTGATGATAGGCGGTGATGCGCGCCGCGGCGCAGTCGAGGGCGTTGCGGAGATCGCCCGACAGCGAAGCATAGGCATCGGCGCATTGCTCGGCCGTGATGCGCGACCCGTCGACGTCGATATCGAATCCGTCAAATCGCCGGGTCAATGCACGCAGCGCCGCGTCACCGTGCGTTTTGACATCGCGCAATATGGCCGCGACATCGCTTTGCACATCGTCATCGGTTTCGCGACGCGCATTGGCGAATGCGTCGAACCGGGCGGCAAAGTCGGCATCGTCATGGTGCAGGCGCAGCGACATCAGCCCGCACTCCCGCTATCGACCAGATTGCGAAAGCGTTCGACCATAGCCCGAACCGGTGCCTGTGTCTTGAACGCGGTGCGGTTGGCGATCAGCCGGGCCGACACCTGTGCGATGACGGCGACCTCGGTCAGACCATTGTCGCGCAAAGTCGCGCCCGACGAAACGAGGTCGACGATGCGGCTGGCGAGGTTTAGCAACGGGGCAATCTCCATCGCCCCGTTCAATTTTACGCATTCGGCCTGAATACCGCGTTCGGCGAAATAACGCTGCGTCAGATTTGGGTATTTGGTGGCGACGCGGACATGGCTCCAGTTCGCCGGCACGTCGTTGCTGGCCATGGCCTCTGGCTCCGCCACGCTGATCCGGCAATGACCGATGTCGAGGTCAACCGGCGCATACAGCTCGGAATAATCAAACTCGTCGATCACGTCCGACCCGACGATGCCGACATGGGCGGCGCCATGGGCAACAAAGGTCGCGACATCAAATGCGCGTACGCGGATGACGTCGATGGCCGGATTATTGGTGGCAAAGCGCAGCGCGCGGCTGGCCTTGTCGAAAAACGCCGCCTCCGGCTCGATCCCCGCGCCGCGCATGAGCGGCAGCGCTTCATCAAGGATGCGCCCCTTGGGTATTGCAAAGATCAGCTTTTCGGCCATGGTCGCCGCGCGCTTTAGGATTGCGGGCAGGAAAGGGCAATATGGCGGAAGACTTTGGCCGCGATGTCATGGACGATAACCGCATTGCGCTGGGCATCCAGTTTCAGGCGGAACATTGCCGCCGCAACGGCGCGCCGGTGACCGCACGGATTGTCCAGGCGCAGGTGGCGTTGATGGCCGGCGACACGCAGGTCGGCCGGCGCATCGCCAATTGGCCTGGGCTTCCGCTCGAGGATGCAATGCCGCTGCGGCTGGCGGGCGGGTTCCATCATCTGCTGTTGACCGACGCAGACAACCGGCTGCTGCCCGTCTATCGAGGCGAAGTGGCCGATCAGACGACCGTTGACGCGATCGTCGCGGCGGTGACGGCGGACCATGACGCTCGCCTCCTGCCCTGGCTCGACGGGCCGCCGCAAACCAACGAAGTGGGTCGGTCGGCCAGCTTTATGGCGGGATTGATGTGGCTTTCCGGCCGGACGGGGTCGCGGTTCGAGCTGAACGAATTGGGCGCGAGTGCCGGCATCAATACGATGATGGACCGCTATCACTATGACCTTGGCGGCATAACCGCTGGCCCTGCCGGGTCGCCGATGCAGATCAGGCCCGAATGGCGTGGCCCGCCGCCCCCGGCCAACGCCGTTGACATCGTCGCGATCCGTGGCTGTGACCAGTCACCGATTGACCTGTCCGACGCCGATGCCGCCGTTCGTGTCAAAAGCTATGTGTGGCCGGAAAATGTCGATCGCATGGTGCGAATGGATGCTGCCATCACGCTTGCAGCGGTACAGCGGCCCGACGTCGTAAGGGCTGACGCGTTCGATTGGGTGGCGCAACGACTGTCCGCACCGCAAGCGGCGGGCGTGACCCGCGTTTTCCACCACAGTATAGTTTGGCAATATATTCCGGCGGATCGGCGCGATGCGATCACCGCCGCCATTACGTCGGCCGGCGCGCATGCCACGGCGGACCGCCCGCTGGCCTGGATGATGCTCGAAACCAATCGCGAAACATTCGCCCATGAATTGCGCGTGCGCCATTGGCCGGGCGACGGCGAATGGCATTTGCTGGGTCAGGCACAGGCCCATGGCGCATGGGTGGAATGGTACGGTGCCGACTAGAGCCTGATCGTCTTTGTCCGAGGCGCTGTGCACTTCTCACAAAGACGTGAATCATGGTCTAGCGGCGTGGCCGCAACCAGTGCCCGATGCCCAGCGCAACGGCGACGGGCACGATTACGACGACCAGCATGGGCAGGGCAATCGCCTCTATGTCATGGCGCTGTTCGACAACGCTCATGATGGCGAGGCCGACAGACGCGGCCAGCCATAGAGGAATAAAAGTTTTGCGCACATCGGTGCGGTAACGTCTTGCGCGCAGCATCAGAAAGAGCAGCAGACCGGTCGCGAGTCCCAAAGCCTGCGCAAAACCGAAGGTCGTCGTGATGTCCGGCATATTTACCCCCGTTGGCCGAATTGCGGGCTCGGCTTATGCCCGTTCCACCCATGCTACTATGGCGTCCGTCACACTGTCCGGCGCCTGCGTGAAGTGGTCATCCATCGCCGACAGATGGTTAGCGCCGGCCCATCCACGGTGCCCAGCGTTGCCAGCCGCCGTTCAGTGAAAACCATTCCCATAGCGCGGTGGCGATCAGCGTGGCGGTTGCGGCCAGGCCCAGCGTCAGCGGCTGCCAGTGGCCGAACCATCCGCCGACGCCGACCGCAATCAGCGCGAGTGTGCCCAGCCCGTGCGACAGCGGCGGCCATTTTGCGCCCGAGGTGACCCATTTGAACGCCTGATTGCCGAACAGGAACAGCCACGGCCCGCCGATGATCGCCAGCACAGTCGCCAGGTCGCTATGCCCCGCCGGGTGGGCGAG
>CAZAWL010000191.1:0-4502 GCA_964488705.1 uncultured Sphingopyxis sp. | reverse complement strand
GGACCCTGTCGATGGTGCGTCCGACATCATTTGGCGACATCATCGCACTGGTCGCGCTGTATCGCCCCGGGCCGATGGACAATATCCCGCTGTTCGGGGCCCGCAAAAATGGCCGCGAAGCGATCGAATATCCGCACCCTTTACTCGAACCCATCCTCGCCGAAACCTATGGCATCTTTGTCTATCAGGAACAGGTGATGCAGGCCGCGCAAATCCTGGCGGGATATTCGCTGGGGCAAGCCGATTTGCTGCGGCGGGCGATGGGCAAGAAGAACCAGGCGGAGATGGACGCACAGCGCAGCGGTTTCGTCGAAGGCTGCGCGCAACATGCCATCGCGCCGCAACGTGCCAATGAACTGTTCGATTTGATCGACAAATTTGCCGGATACGGCTTTAACAAAAGCCATGCCGCCGCCTATGCGCTGCTCGCCTACCAGACAGCCTGGCTGAAGACCCATTATCCGCACGAATTTTTCGCCGCGTCGATGAGTTTCGACAGCGACGTCACCGACAAATTGTCGGTCTATGTCGACGATGCACGCCGGCTGGATGTGGCCGTCAGCGGCCCCGACATCAACGCCAGCGAGGCGCTGTTCAGCGTCGATGCGACCGACAATGGGCTGGCGGTTCGCTATGGGCTGGCCGCATTAAAGGGTGTCGGCGAAGCGGCCATGCGACAGCTGGTGGATGAACGGGCCGAGCGCGGTCCTTTTACGTCGCTGGCCGATCTCGCCGATCGTATCGACGCGCGTGCACTCAACCGCCGCCAGATGGAGGCGCTGGCGGCGAGTGGAGCGCTCGACAGGTTATGCGACGACCGCGCGAGCGCATTTGCCGCGGCCGAAACGCTGCTGGGCGCCGCGTCGACAGCCAGTGCGGAGCGGGCGAGCGGGCAGGGCGGGTTGTTTGGCGGCGAGGTCGCCTCCGTGCCCATGTTGCAGTTGCCGCGCGTCGAGCCTTGGACCGGTGCAGACGCGATGGCGCGGGAAAAGGACGCGTTCGGATTTTATTTTTCGGCGCATCCCGTATCGCGCTATGCAGCCATTACGGCGGCGTTGCGGGCACGGACCTATGGCGAATTGTCGGCAAGTACGCCGGCGCCACCGGGGGAACGGCGGCCTGCCACGCTCGCGGTACTGGTTGAAAGTGCCAAGGCGCGGACGTCGCAGCGCGGCAAGCGCTACCTCCAATGCATTTTGTCGGACAGGTCAGGCCAGTTTCCGGCCAGTTGCTTTGACGACATTGTCGCTGCGCAGCTTGAAAAAATGGCAGAAATTGGAGGATGTGCGCTGTTACAGGTGGAGCTGGACTGGCGCGATGGGGAGGACGCGCCACGCGTGGCGGTGCGCAGTGCAGCGGCGTTGGACCAGCTGGCAGCCAACCAGCCGATGAGCCTCCACATCGTCATCGATTCCGATGCCCCGCTGGCAAGCATCGCTGCAATTCTGGCGGCGACCGCCAGTGGCAAGGGGGACGCCATCCTCGTCATCCAACCGGACCCGACGCAGGATGAAACAGCGCGGCTGCAAATTGCCGACAATCTGGCATTCGATCAGGATTTGGTGCACCGTCTGGAACGATTGCCGGGTGTAGCCGGCGTAGAACTGCGGAGCAGGTCGACCAGTTACGCCGCTGCGCGCACATGACAGCGACAGGCCTATCGCCGCGGTAAAAGGGTAGGGAGCAGACATGATTTTAGGGGGAATGCAGCAACAGCCGCTTGTAGTCACAGGGTTGATCGACCATGCCGCACGCGAACATGGCGCCCAGGAAGTCGTGACCCACTGGGCGAACGGCACGGTGCAGCGCAGCAATTGGGCCGAAGTCCGGCACATGGCCTGTCAGATGGCCCAGGCGCTGTCACGGCTAGGCATTGGCAAGGGCGACCGCGTCGCAACCCTGGCCATGAACCACCTGCACCACCTGGTCAGCTGGTATGGCAGCGCCGGTGTCGGGGCGATCCTGCATACCGTCAACCCGCGGCTGTTCGATGAGCAACTGGTCTACATCATGAACCATGCGGAGGACCGCATCCTCCTGTTCGATGCGCAGTTTCTGCCCATCGTCGAACGGCTCAGGCCGCAACTGACGAGCATCGAACATTTCATCCTGTTCGATAGCGGCGATCAGGCGGATATGCGCGGGTTTGCGGACTGGATCAGCGCAGAGGACGGACAATTCAGCTGGGTTCATGTCGATGAAACCGACCCGTGCGGGCTATGTTATACGAGCGGTACGACCGGGAACCCAAAGGGCGTTTTGTATCAGCATCGCTCGAATGTGCTGCATGCCTATGCCGAACTGCAGCCCGATATTTTTGACCTGTCGGCGCGTGCGACCGTATTGCCGGTCGTGCCGATGTTCCATGCCAATGCGTGGGGCATACCCTATGGTGGCGCTGCGGCGGGCGCGAAGCTGGTTTTTTCGGCGACCAATGATGCGGCCGTGTTGTGGCACCTCATCCGCACCGAACGCGTGACCCACAGTGCGGGTGTCCCCACGGTATGGCTGTCGATGTTCGCCGATATGGATAGCAATGGCGGCGATTAGGGCGATTTGCGACTTGTTGTCATCGGTGGTTCCGCGGCCCCGCGTGCCATGGTCGAGCGCTTGATGCGTGGCGGAATTCACGTTGCCCATGCCTGGGGCATGACCGAAACATCCCCCATTGGCACGATGGGCGCGCGCCCGTCCAACTGGGACCGGATGAGCTTTGACGAACAGGTCGATATGGTTGCCAAGCAGGGTCGGGTGCCCTTTGGCGTCGAGTTGCGGATCGTCGATGACGAAGATCAGGTTCTGCCCCGCGACGGCCAGAGCAGCGGGCGTTTGCAGGTGCGCGGACCGTGGATCATCCAGCGCTATTTCAAAGCCGAAACGGATGCCGCCGATGCTGATGGCTGGTTTGACACCGGCGACGTCGCGATATTGCATCCCGACGGCGTCATGCAGATCACCGACCGGGCGAAAGATGTCATCAAGTCCGGCGGGGAGTGGATCAGCTCCATCGAGCTTGAAAATGCCGCAATGGGCTGTGCAGGCGTGGCGGAGGCCGCTGCCGTTGGCGTGCCGCATCCCAAATGGGACGAACGGCCACTACTCCTGGTCGTGCGCAAAGCGGGCAGCGCGGTCGGCTCCGACGACATCATCGCCCATCTGGGTAACCATGTCGCCAAATGGTGGCTGCCTGACGAGATAAAATTCGTCGACGATTTGCCGCACACCGCCACCGGAAAACTGCTCAAGCGCCAATTGCGCGAGGAATATAAGAGTTATCGCCTGTCGTCGCTGCGCGATTAAGAGTGGTTTCGAGTGAGGTGAAACTGGAAATCGCCACAAGACAAGGACGCAATTAGAGCAGCGGCAATTGCCCGTCCGGGTCGGGTTTGCGGAACAAATCGACGCGCAGCGGCGGCATGGGTTTGTCGAGGCCATAGGCCCGCGCCGAACGGCGAAACCGGCTGCGTATCAATTCGGCCCAAATGCCGCTGCCGCGCATCCTGCTGCCGAACTGGGGGTCATTGTCGCGTCCGCCGCGCATGGACTGGACGATGGCCATGACCTTTGCAGCGCGGTCCGGATAATGCGTCAGGAGCCATTCTCGAAACAGCGGCGCAACCTCATGCGGCAGGCGCAGCAGGATATAGGATGCCCTCCGTGCGGCATGGGCTTCGCTTTCGGCCATGATTTTTTCGATCTCATGGTCGGTGATGGCGGGGATGATCGGCGATATGTTGACTTGTGCCGGAATGCCGGCGTCGTTCAACGCCTTGATCGCCCGCAGCCGCTGTTTTGGGTGCGGCGCACGCGGTTCCAATGTCCGCGCGAGCGTCGCGTCGAGTGTCGTGACCGAAATCGCTACGGCCACCAACCCCTGTTCCGCCATGGGCGCGAGCAAGTCGATATCGCGCAATATGCGGTCGGACTTTGTTGTGATCAGCAAAGGGTGACGCGTTTCGGCCAGCACGGCGATGATGTCGCGCGTCAGGCGCCAGTTGCGCTCGATCGGCTGAAAGGGGTCGGTATTGGTGCCGATGGCCAGCGGCTGCGGGCGGTAATTGGGCTTTGCCAGTTCCCGTCGCAAAAGCGCAGCACCATCGGGCTTTGCGAACAGCCGCGTTTCGAAATCCAGACCGGGTGACAGGTCGAGATAGGCGTGGGTAGGGCGCGCGTAGCAATAAACGCATCCATGCTCACACCCGCGATAGCTGTTCACCGACCGGTCAAAACCAAGGTCAGGGGATTGATTATAACTGATGATCGACCGCGGTTGTTCGCAGGTGACGTTGGTGCGGGGCTTGGCCGGCGCGCCGTCGATCAGCGCGCGTTGATCGAGCCAGTCGCCGTCATCATTGCGCTGTGCCAGCCCAAATCGTTCCGGGGCCCGGTTGGACGGCGCGCCACGACCAGGGGTCGCGAGGGGGGAAGGGGGCGCGCCATACATCGGGCAAAGCTAGGGCAAGTAGAGAAACAAAACAAGAACAAAATAGGCGGCTGGCTCA
>CAZAWL010000190.1:0-4515 GCA_964488705.1 uncultured Sphingopyxis sp. | reverse complement strand
CATCTGACCGCAGAGGAGGGCAAAGCGCTCAACTCACGGGCCATTGCCAATCTGATCTTCCTTCCGGGCCTGTCGACGGCCCAGGCTGTGACCGACATATCGGGTCGCGGCGTGGGCATGGATGTGGTCAAAGCCAATGTCGAACGGCTGGGCGGAACGATCGGCATACAGTCGGTTGAGGGCGTGGGGGTGACGATCCGCCTCGAAGTGCCGATGACGCTGACCATCATTTCCGCCCTCGCCATCGCCGTACGGGGCCAGGAATTCGCCTTGCCGCGCAGTGCGGTCGAAGAAGTGCTGTTGTGGTCGAGCGACGCGGTACAGCGCACGCATGTCGGCGGCACGCCCATGGTGCGGGTGCGCGGTCAGCTCCACCCGCTGGTGGTGCTCGAAGAATTATTGTGGGGCCAGGGGGCCGAAATCGCCGGTGGCGATGACCGTGCACTGGTACTGTGCCGGCTGGCAGGGCGTGTGGCGCTCGCGTTGGAAGTGCCCGATGTTCGCGACCATGCCGAGCTGGTGATAAAACCGCTCCCGCCCATCCTCTCCTCCTCCGGCGTGTACAACGGCTTCAGCTTGCCCGATTCCGGTCAGCCGATGATGGTGCTCGACGTTGAGCGTATCGCCGCCGCTTTGCACATCGATGTGACCGCCGAACGCGCTGCCGACCGCGACGAAAGCTCGACCGAACGGTCGCGGGTCGCGGTGGACACTAGTTGGCTGTTCTTTGAACAATTCGGATCCAAGTCGCTCGGCGCGCTCCCCATGCATAGCGTCGGCAGGCTGCTCGACGTACCGGTACGCGATGTCCAGCATGTCGGCGGCCGGCTCATCGCGCGGATCGGCGAAACGCTGGTGCCGGTTGCCGATCCCGGCAACTTTGTGCCGTCGGCGGACGGTGTCGTGCGCGCCATCATGCTGAATGACGGGGGCAGCGATCTGCTGTTCCCCGTCCAGAATGTCATGCAGCTCGTCGCGCTCGGTGGCGACATCATGACGGTGGAGGACGACAGCCAGCTATTGGGTGTGACGATGTTCGACGGCCGCGTCGTCGAACTGTTCGACGCGTACAAATTATTCGCCACCTTTGTGCAGGCCGGCGCCGGCGCGACAGGTGGCGATGCCGCCACTGGCGACGCGGGCGCCGCCAGCCTCCATATCGTTGCCGATCAGCGGCGCGCATGGGTGGAGGCGTTTTTGCGGCCTTCGCTGCGCGCAGCGGGATATCACGTCACGATCGTCAGTGACGTGGCGGAGCTGGACCCGGGGCAATCACCGGTGATCATTGTCGATAATGGCGAGGGCGCGAGCGCGGCAGACGGCGACCAACAGGTTATCGTTCGCCATGCCGATGGACCGGAGGATGTTGTGACCGCCTATGACCGCGCCGCATTGCTGCGCATTCTGGCCGGCACGCCGGTTGACGCGGCGGCGCCGCGTCGCGCAACCAGGCGAAAGGGAAGCAAGCATGTCTGAACAACTCTATTTGCTGTGCCGCGTCGGCGACAGCAGGATCGGCATACCCGCCAACGCCATCGAAGCGGTGGCCCCGGTCGCCGACCTTGTTCCTGTGCCGCATTCGAGCGCGGTTATCAGGGGCGTTGCCGCTATTCGCAGCCGGTTGTTGACGGTGCTCGACACCGCCCGCCTGACCGGTGCGCCTGCGTCGCCGGAAGATGGCGCGGGATTGATGATCGTGACGTCGATCGACGGCCATGGTTATGGATTGCTGGTGGGAGAGGTCGATGACGTGGTGTCGTTGCGCAGCCTGCGCGAAACACCGAGTCATGTGAGCAAGTCCTGGCGCGACATTGCGCCGACCATGGCCGACTTTCGTGCGCACACGGTGATGGTGGTCGAACCGGCACTGGTGGTTGCGGCGGCTCAGGCCGTGGCGTCAATCGCGGCTTAACCAATCAGCTACACTTCGCGTCTAAGACGGGCTGAACGGGTTTATCACAGGACTATCCTCATGGCACATTGCCTCGTCGTTGATGACAGCAAAGTCATCCGCAAAGTTGCTCGACACATATTCGAAGGGCTGGGGCTGACCGTTGAAGAGGCAGAGGATGGCAGTCAGGCGCTGAGCGCCTGTCAGGCTGGCGAGTTTGACCTCGTCCTGCTCGACTGGAACATGCCGGTCATGAGCGGCATGGAGTTTCTCTCCGCTCTGAACCAGGCTGATCTGCCCAAGCGGCCAAAGGTCGTTTTCTGCACCACCGAAAATGGTACGGCCCATATCCGCGCCGCCATTGAAAATGGTGCCGACGAATATGTGATGAAGCCGTTTGATCGCGAAACTCTGGAACGCAAACTGCAGCTGATCGGCCTTCACTGAGCGCGTGTCATGTCTGATCCCGCGCGATCAACCCTGTCGCAGCAACGCCCCGCCAGCCCGGACTTATCACCGCGCGCCAGGGTCATGCTGGTTGACGATTCCATTGTTGCCCGGGCGATTCTCGAACGGATCATCTCGACCGAACCGGACTTTGCCGTAACGGCCGCAGTGCCGACGGCGGCTGACGCCTTGGCGGCACTGTCGGACGCAAGGCCGGACATCATCGTACTCGACCTCGAAATGCCCGGCATGAACGGGTTGGCGGCCCTGCCGTTGTTGATTGCCGAGGCGCCCCAGGCGCGCGTCATCATCCTGTCCGCCAACTGCGAGGATAACGGACCCGCCGCGTTGGAGGCGCTGGCGCTCGGCGCTGCCGACACCTTGCTAAAGCCCGGTCGCGGCAGTTTTGCCGGTGCGTTCGGGCAGACGCTGGTCGCGCGCCTGCGGGCCTTGCGCGATGCCACGGCCCCGGCACCTGTTGTTGCGATGCCGAGGCCGGCGATCCAAGCCGCCCCGGCAGCGTTGCCATCGCAAGCGATTGCCGCCATCGGCGTCGGCGCATCAACCGGCGGCATCGTCGCGATCAACGCGTTTCTGCGGCACATTCCGGCACAGCTGGTATCGCCCATTTTTATCACGCAGCATTTGCCGGCGATGTTCGTGCCGTTTTTTGCCGCCCAGTTGAGCCGCATTATCAGCCGTACCGTCGTCGTCGCCGCCGATGGTATGCGCGTGGAGCCGAACCATGTTTACCTCGCCCCCGGTGACGGCCACCTGCAACTGGTGCGGAGCGGTCGGGATGTGCACATCGCCATCAGCCGCGCCGCCGCGCGGTCGGGCGCGATGCCATCGGTCGATCCGATGATGGGCAGCCTTGCCGAAACCTATGGTTCGTCCGCTTGCGGAATCATGCTGTCGGGCATGGGCCGCGATGGCGTCGATGGCGCGCGGCTGATCCGCGCGAGCGGCGGCATCGTCATGGCACAGACGCTCGAAACCAGCGTGGTCTGGGGGATGCCGGGTGCTATTGTGCGCGAAGGCATTGCGTTTCGCGTGCTGGGGCCGGAGGCGCTTGGCACCGCCGTTGGCACCATAGCCGGTATCGGCCCGGACCATGAGTGACGCGATGGACAGCGGCGCGGCCGGACGCATCCTGTCCGCTTTGCTGGAGGCGCGTGCCGGCCACGCTTTGTCGGACGACCGGATGTGGCGCATCGAAACGGCGCTGAACCCGATCATGCGCGACCGCGGTCTCCCCTCGCTGGAGGCGTTGGTGGTCGAACTGGCCACCGGCGCAGACCGCAAGCTGGTCGACCGGGTGGTCGACGCCATGATCAATCACGAAACCTATTTTTTCCGGGACATCGACCTGTTCCGCGATGTCGAGCGCACTGCGCTGGCCCAGTTACGCGAACGGCGCGCGATGCAAAGGTCGTTGTCGATTTGGTGCGTCGGGTGCAGCACCGGTCAGGAACCCTATTCGCTCGCGATGATGCTGGAGGAGCAGAAGCAACTTTGGCGCGGCTGGAATGTCCGGATCGTCGCCAGCGACATCAGCCCGTCGGTCATCGCCGCTGCCAGGTCCGGCCGCTACAGCCATTTCGAGATCCAGCGCGGGTTGCCCACGACGATGATGCTCGAATGGTTCGAACCCGACAATGGTGACTGGCTGTTGCGCAGCGTCATCCGCGACAAGGTCGAATTCATCCAGCACAATATTCTGGCGGATGCGCTTCCTCCCGGTCCATTCGACCTCATCCTGTGCCGCAACATCCTGTTCTACCTGACGCCGCATTATCGCGGCATGGCCGTAACGCGGCTGGCGTCGGCCATGGCCGGCGATGGTTTGCTGATGCTCGGTGCGTTTGAAACGATGATCGGTCAGGGCAAGGAATTTGAGCGTGACCCGGCGGCAAAGGGATTTTATCGGCCGGCGCGTGTCGCGGCCCGTCCGCTGGCTCACCTCGCCGCACGGTGAAGCGGGCTGTTGCGTTATCGCTGCGCCCTTGCGTCGTCGGGCGGGCGGTGGCATCTGACGCGGGAGCTGTTGGCCATCGCGACGGCTGTGCGGGGTCGCCACTGACATGACGGACATGATCGAACGTTTGTCGCCCAATTTTGACGAGCGCTCGGCGTCGATTTCCATGATTGTGCTGCATTATACGGGTATGCGCGAC
>CAZAWL010000189.1:0-4520 GCA_964488705.1 uncultured Sphingopyxis sp. | reverse complement strand
CGGAGTGAAGATGATGAAATATCCCATTGGTATCGCTTGTTTTTGTTTGGCCGCATCGGGCCCGGTCTGGGCGCAGGCCGTCGAAGATCACGACGCGGACGAAACCGAAATCAGGATCACCCACTATCCGCCCGATGCCGTTCTGACAGTCGTTGGCGTGCGGACATTGGCCTATTACGCACCGGCTAATGTCGCCGTCTTGACGGCAGACGTGCTGGCCAATTTGCAGACGGTGGGCATTGCCGACGCGCTGGCCCGCATTCCCGGCGTTACGGCGACGAGCAATGGACCGCTCGGCAGTTTCACCGGCGTGCGCATCCGCGGCGCCGATGCCGCGCAGACGCTGGTCGTCATCGACGGTGTGCGCGTCGGCGACCCGTCCTCACCCGGCGGCGGCTTTGACTTTGGCAATCTCACCAGTCTCGGCATTGCGCGGGTGGAAATACTGAACGGTTCAAACAGTCTGGCCTGGGGCAGCGATGCCATTGGCGGCGTCGTCGTGATCGAAACGACCGCGCCGGATTCGGACATGCTGCGGCTGAGCGCGCAGGGCGGCTCGCATGGCTTTGGCCAGGCCGCAATCGGTGGCAGCGCGCGAACGGGCGCACTGCAACTGGCCGGAACCATCGGCTATCTGCGCACTGATGGCATAAGCGCGGCGAGCGTGGGCTCCGAACCCGATGGATTTCGCCAATATTCGGGCAATTTTCGGAGCCAGCTCGATCTGGGGGATGTGACAATCGATGGGTCCTATGTCCATCGGTCGGGGCGTTTGGAGATTGACGGTTTTCCCCCGCCGACCTTTGGCTTTGCCGATACTGCGGAATTTCAGCAGACTCAGGAAAATGCCGGGAGCCTGCGCTTCAGACACCTGGTCAGTTCCGATTTTCAGCATGTATTGACTGCCAGCCTGTCCGACATCAACCGCGACAATTTGGACCCCACGATCGGGGCGCAGCCGGGGTTCAGCGCGCGCGGGCGCGGCTATCGTCTTGGCTGGTCCGGCCAATGGGAGCTTGACCGCAGGCTGACCTTGATCGGCGGCGGCGAACATGACGCCACGCGCATGGTGACAGCCGACGCATTTTCGGGCGACCGGCGGCGGACGCACGTCGATGCAGCCTGGCTCCAGGCCTTGCTCGAGCCGACCTATGGCCTGGTCCTCGGCGGCGGATTGCGCGTATCGGACCATCGCGACTTTGGTGGTAACACCGTCTTTGCCGCCAACATTGCCTGGCGACCGGCGGGGCTTAACCAGCTCAAACTTCGCGCCAGCTTTGCCGAAGGGTATAAGGCACCCACGCTGTTCCAGCTGTCGGACAGCGCCGGGGCATTCGGCAATCCGGACCTGCGCCCCGAACGCAGCCGATCCTACGACATGGGCGTGGACTATGGCGCGGATATCTGGTCGGTGGCGGTCACCCTGTTTCAGCGTGACAGTCGCGACCTCATCGATTTTGTCGGCTGTACCGGCCCCGCCCAACCGGCCATTTGCGCCAGCGGCAACCGGCCATTTGGCACTTTTGACAACATCGCGCGCGCGCGGGCGCACGGGCTGGAGGCGAGTTTCTCGCTTCAGCCGACCGACGGACTGATCGTCGAGGCTGGCTATGGCTATGTGGCGACGAGGGACCGAAGCATAACGGGCATGGTGCGCGGCAACCGGTTGGCTAGGCGACCGGTACATAGCGCAACCCTCTCCGCCAATTACAACATATCACGCAATGGCCCAAGCGTAGGCGGCGACCTGCGTTATGTCGGGGCCAGCTTTGATGACCGCGGCAATAATGTGCGGCTGGATGATTATCTGCTGGCATCGCTGCGGGCCTCGGCACCGGTCGGTGCGGGGCTGGAGCTGTTCGGGCGCGTCGAGAACATCTTTGACGCCCGCTACGAATCGGTGGCCGGGTTCGGCACCTATGGCCGCACGGCGGCGGTTGGTTTGCGGTGGCAGATCTGACCACGCCGATGAGACATGTGGTGACGTCGCTATTGGCGGCGTCACTGGCCGCATGTGGCACGATGACGCCGATTGGTGGCGCGGGCGAACGCATCGTCAGCATCGATTATTGCGCTGATCAGGCGGTGCTTGACCTCGTCGCCCACGACCGCATTGTAGCGGTTTCAACCGAAACCGAGCCCGGGCAGGCGATTGCCCCCGGCATCGATCGCGTGCGGGCGGAGGCAGAGAGCATTCTCGCGCTGCGCCCGACGCTGGTGGTCCGCAGCTATGGCGGCGGCCCCAGGCTGGCGGCGGCGCTCGCGCGCGCAGGCGTGCGCACCTATACATTGCCCTATGCTGACGGGCTCGACGATGTTGAGCCGCATCTGCTGGCGACAGGGGTGGCTCTGGGCAGCGAACAACGTGCATACCAGTTGGCGCGCCGCTGGCGGCAATCGCTGGACCGGGCCCGGGCAGCGCCCCGCCTCGACGGCACGGCGCTCTATCTTACACCGGGGGACGTCACCACCGGGCCCGACAGTTTCGTGGCGCAAATGATGGTCGCGGCAGGATACCGCATCTATGACGGTCGTCCGGGATGGAACCGGTTGCCGCTCGAAGCCATGGCACTGCAACCGCCCCGGCGCCTCGTTCGCGCCTTTTTCGATGCCAAACGCTATCAGCAAGACGCGTGGTCGAGCGCGGCGCACGACCGGGTCGCCGCGCTGAACGCATCCATCCCCAGCGTCGAATTGGCGGGCGCGGAAGTCGCGTGCAGCAATTGGCGCAGCGCGGCCGCCATCGACCGGCTCGTCGCGAGTGGGGCCAGACGGCCATGATCCGCAGGCACCCCTTGCTATGGCTGGGGCCGACGCTCCTTATCCTGAGCATCGCCGGGGTCATGATCGGTCCGGTGCACATCGGCGCGCATGACGTCATGACGGCTTTGGCGGGCGGCGGCGACCCGGCCATTTTCGCGATCATTCTCGAAATCCGCTTGCCGCGCACGGTCGCGGCGCTTTTGGTCGGCGGCGCACTTGGGCTGTCGGGTGCGGCGCTACAGGCCGTGCTGCGCAATCCGCTTGCCGAACCCGGCGTGCTGGGGGTCAGCGCCACGGCAACGATGGCGGCGACGGCCACGGTCTATTTCGGCGTTGCTGCGCTTTCCCCGTTTCTGGTCCCCGTGGCCGCACTGGGCGGCGCCATGGCGGCAACCGCGCTGCTGACGGCGGCTGCGATGCGCACGCGCGGCGTCGGAACGCTGATCCTGCTGGGCGTGGCGCTTTCGGCGCTTGCTGGTGCCATCATGGCGCTGTTCGTCAATCTGGCCCCCAATCCTTTTTCCCTGTCCGACCTGATCAACTGGACGGCCGGGTCCGTCGCCAACCGCGATTGGACAGATATCGCGACCGCCCTGCCCTTCATCCTCACCGGTGCAATCCTCCTGTGGACACAGCGCGACACAATGTCGGTGCTGGCTCTGGGGGAGGAGGTCGCGCACGGCCTCGGCGTCAACTTGGGCCGGTTGCGATTGCTAACTGTCGCCGGCACGGGCTTGCTGACGGGCGGAGCGGTCGCCCTCGCGGGCATGGTCGGCTTTATCGGCCTGATCGCGCCGCACATGGTCGCTGGCTCGGTCGGCCATGACCGCGGCCGCAGCTTGGGTCCTGCGGCGGTTGCGGGGGCGATCCTCGCCACCATGGCGGATATCATCATTCGGCTCATCCCGTGGGGCAGCGAACTCCATCTGGGCACGCTGGCGGCACTGGTCGGTGCACCGCTGTTCATCATGCTGGTGTGGCGCATGGGGGACCAGCGCTATGCCTGATCTGTCACTCGACGCCGTACCCGTCACGATGGACGGCCAGCAGATTCTGGACAATGTCACGCTGACCATGGGCGCGGGCCGATTGACCGCCATCATCGGGCCGAATGGGGCCGGAAAATCGACCTTGCTGCGCGCCATCGTGGCGCTGATCCGCCCCACATCCGGGACCATCAGGGTTGGGGATGCAGCATTGGCGGCGATGCCTGCGCGGGAGCGTGCGCAGTTAATGGCATATCTGCCGCAACGCACCCCGCTCGACTGGCCTGTCTGTGTCCGCGACGCCGTCGCGCTGGGCCGTCACCCGCACGGGGCCGCACCGCGGCGGCTATCGCCAAGCGATCAGCAAGTCGTTGAGCAGGTGCTTGATCGTTGCGCCATCAGCCATCTGGCCGATCGCAGCATCATCTCGCTGTCAGGCGGCGAACTGGGCCGGGTGCATCTGGCGCGCACGCTGGCAACGCAAGCCCCGATCATGATCGTTGACGAACCTGTCGCCGCCCTCGACCCTGCGCAGCAGCTGTCGATCATGAGCGTGCTGCGGGGGCACGCCGATGCGGGCGGCAGCGTTGTGGCGGTCATGCATGACCTCGCCCTCGTCGGCCGGTTTGCGGATCATGTCGTGGCGCTGAAGGACGGCCGCGTCACCATCGATTCGGCTGTCGATGAGGCGATGACGCCCGATCGGCTCTCGGTGTTGTTCGATGTGCCCATCCGCGTTGACCGGACTGCCGGATGGCCTGAGGCGCGCCC
>CAZAWL010000188.1:0-4528 GCA_964488705.1 uncultured Sphingopyxis sp. | reverse complement strand
CACCGTCGCCAAATATGTCCTGCCGCCGGATTCGCCCAATCTGCGAATGCTCGCCGCGACGGTCAACGACCAGCAGCGCGGCGCCTATCTCGACCCCTATGCCCGCGGGGAAACATTATCCGCCATCGCCATTTCCGAACCGGGGGCTGGCGCCGATCCGGCCGGGATGAAGACGCGGGCCGTGCGTGCGGACGACGGCAGCGGCGACTGGATCATCAACGGGCGCAAGATTTGGATTACCCGCGCCGACGAATGCGACTTTGCCATCGTCATGGCGATCACCGACGCGCAAAAAGGCGCCAGAGGCGGGATGTCGGCATTCCTCGTCGATCGCGATACGCCTGGTTTCAACGTCTTGCGCCATATTCCGATGATCGGCGGTGAAGTGACCTATGAGGTCGCGTTTGACGATTGCCGCGTGCCCGCATGGAAATTGCTCGGTGTGGAGGGGCAGGGGTTCGGCCCGATGCAGCTCAGGCTCGGCACGCGCCGGATGGAAATGGCGGCATGGTGCATCGGCGCCGCGCAGCGTGCGCTCGACATGATGACCGATTATGCCCCGCAGCGCACAACGTTCGGTGCGCCCTTGTCGGACCGTCAGGCGGTGCAATGGTGGGTGGCCGACGCTGCCATCGACATCCATGCAACGCGCCTGATGGCCTATGACTGTGCGTGGAAAATGGATGCCGGCCGCGACGTGCGCAGCGAAATATCGATGATAAAGGTCAAGGCCACGGAGATGGCGAGCCGGATCATCGACAATGCGATGCAATGTTTCGGGGCGATGGGCATGACGCGCGAATTGCCGCTGCACCTGCTCGCCGCCCGGGTGCGCACCATGCGCATCTATGATGGTCCGTCGGAGGTGCATCGGATGGTCGTTGCACGCAACCTCATGTCCGTATCCCGTTGAAAGGCCAGCCATGACCATTTCCGTTGTCACGTCCACCCACGGCCATGTCGCCCGAATCGTCTTTGCCAATCCGCCGCACAACCATGCGACAGTAGAGGTGCTGTCGGGCATTGCCGATGCGCTCGACGCCGCTGATGCGGATGGGGCAATCCGCGCCGTCGTCCTGGCGAGCGAGGGGCGGATTTTTTGCGCCGGCGCGGATCTCGCGGCGACAGACGGATTTGGCGGCACCGGCGCCGATCCGCTGCGCGAATTCTATGACCAGGCGCTGCGTATCTTTGCCGCGCGAAAGCCGATCATCGCCGCGGTTCAGGGGGCGACCATTGGTGCTGGCCTTGGCCTTGCGGTCGCGGCGGACTTTCGCGTCGCGGCGCCAGAAGCGCGGCTTGCCGCCAATTTCACGCGGCTGGGATTCCACCCCGGCTTTGGGCTGACAGTCACGCTACCGCGGCTGATCGGCCAGCAACGTGCGCTGGAGATGTGCCTGACCTCGGCGCGCTACAAGCCGGAGGAGGTCGCCAGCTGGGGGCTGATCGACCGGCTGTGCGATAGCGGTGCTGCGTTGGACGCAGCCCATGCACTGGCCGACGAGATTGCCGCCAATGCGCCGTTGGCGACGGTCGCGACGCGCGCGACGCTGCGTGCCGGGTTGCTCGATGCAGTGCGGGCGCAACTGCTGCACGAATATGCCGAACAGGCGGTGCTGCGGAAAACCAGCGACTATGCCGAAGGGGTGGCGTCGGTGTTCGAGCGGCGCGAGGCACATTTTACCGGACGGTGACGTGCCGCGCGGTTACCCGGTCTGATCGTCGCCCTTGTAGCGCAGTTCCAGATAGCGCTTCTGGCTCGACAGCTTGTCCATTTCGCTCGCCCCCAGATTGCGTGCGAGCGTGTCAATTTCGCTGTCGAGCAGTTGCAGGCCGCTGATCAGTTCCTGTTCGGGCACCCGGCCATTGCGGTCCTCCCGACGCATATTGGGGGGCACCTTGCCATATTTTGTAATGAGGTCGGGCAATTCGTCGCCGACCAGCCGGCGCAGCTCGGCCGCTTCGGGTGCACCGGCCTCCAGCGTTTGCAGTTGTGGCCGCAAATTGGCGATGCGGTCGCCAATCTGGTCGGTCAGTGTTTGCGCCGGTGCGGGCAGGGCACGCCGCTGCTGCGCCAGCCACCGTTCGGTCTTGTCGGCGATGTCGGTGATCGGCCCCTGATTGATGCTGGTGATCCGAATGTCCGTTTCGCGGCTGAACAGCGATGCGGCAACGAATACGCCCAGAGCGGCAACCATCAGCAGCAGAATGGCGAGCGCCTTTATCGGGCCGATCAGGATGGTCCAGAACAGTGCCATAGCGACCAGCGCAACAAAGCCGCCGCCCAGCATGACGCCAAAGCGTTTGGCGCGGCGAATCTGCATGCGCGTATAGGCGGCGGACGGCGCGCTGGTGCGGTTGCGCGCCCGTTCGAGCAACGCATTCGCCCTTTCTATTTGCAGGTCAACTTCGCTGACCATGGCGGCCTTAACCCTCCAGCGCCGTGAACGGGCTGTTGGGGCCGGTCACCTGTGCTGCCGCCTGTGCCTGACCCTCTGCCCGGGCAATATAGCCGCGTGATTTTTCGACTTCGACGGTCAAGGTGTCGATGGTCGACTTCATGGTGTCGAGCGCCTTGATCTTGAACGTATCGACCGCATCCATGGTGTCATAGATGTTCTGGAATGCGCGCTGCAGCGTTTCCAGCGGAATAGTCGACGCCGCTGCCTGTTCGTGGATGGCGGCGGTGTTGGTCTTTAACATTTCACCCGTGCTGTCGATGATCTTGGCCGTGGTGGTGTTGAGAGCGGTAATCTGGTTCAGAACCAGCTTTTGATTGGACATGGCCTGTGCCACCGTGACGGCCGTACGCAGCGCACCAACGGTGGTCGTGCTGGCGCGGTCAACGCCCTTTACCAGCTCGACATTATTCTTTTTGACGAGGTCGAGCGCGAGGTACCCCTGCACGCTGACGGCGAGCTGCGTCAGAATGTCCTGGCTACGCTGACGCACATAGAATAGCGCGCTTTCGCGAATGGCCTTGGCCTTCACCGGGTCGGTGGCGTCCAGCTCTGCTGCTTTGGCTTCGAGCTTTTCATCCAGCTTTTTCGCAACATGCACCATCTGTTCGAGCCGGCCCATCGCCGCCCACAGATTCTGGCGCTCGACGTCGATGTCGCCATTATCCTTCAGCAATTCGGTTTTGCCGTTCGCGAGGCGCATCAGGATGTTGCTGATATGCCCCTGCGCGCTTTCATATTTGTCGAAATAGGTCCGCGTCGACCCGCCATAGGGGATGAGGCCGAACAGTTTCTTGCGCGCCAGTACGCCCTGATTGGTCGGGTCGAGGTCTTCGACAGTCTGGCGCAGCGCCACGAGGTCGGCGCCCACCGTGCTGTCGCGATCCATGGCGCGCGTCGGCCGGTCGAGGAAACGGTTGGACTGTTTGGCCGCAGCCATGATCTCGGCCCGGCCCATATTGGTAATCTGGTCGACCTTTTGGCCGAATTCCGGGCTGTTGGCGTCAATCTGTACCAGCTCGTCAACGAATCCGTCGACCCGTTCATCCAGCTTGCTGCGCTGTTCGTCGCTGATGCTGACGAGCCCAGCGGCCTTTTCCGGCGCGATGGTCGGCAGCGGCGCTGGCGCTTCGAGCGTGATCGTGGGGGCTTCGGTTTCCGTCGCAGTCGTCGTCATTACTGTCCACCCATATCTGTTGCGCGCAGCCGGCCGGATTGCCCGCGTGTCGCGTCGGTCCGCCCCTATAATGGGGCCCACCAGTCCAAACCGCAAGGCCGGACCGTCTTGTTGATATAATACAGCTAGGGCGCTTCGCCAAGGGGGTGATGTCGGTTCGCGGCGCGCGCCAGTACCGGGGCTATCCAGGCCGACAGGATCAGCTGCGCCAGATGGTAGATGAGGATCGGCAACAGGATGACGCCGGCCGCCCGCGGCGGAAAGAGCAGCGCGGCAAGCGGCGCGCCGACCGCGATGCTTTTGTGCGCCGATGCAAACAGGATCGCGGCGCGCGTCGAGCTCGAAGCGCGCATGACCCCGCCCATCAGCCATGCGGCGGCAAAGGCGATGGCGAGCATCGCGACAACCAGCAGCATCAGAATCGCGAGGTCCGTGCCGGCCAGGCGCCGCCAGATGCCGTCCACCACCGCCGCGCTGAATGCGACATAGACAGCAATGGCAATCGCCGATTGATCCATCGTACGGACCAACGCGGCATGCGCGACTACCCATGGCCTGACCCAGCGCTGCACAAGCTGACCAATGACGAACGGTAGCAGCAAAATCGTCGCAATCTTTGCGACCAGCGTACCGGACAGGGTGATGCCGCCGGCGCTGCCGGCCAACAGCGCGAGCAATGCCGGCGTGACGATGATCGCCGCGAGGTTGATCCACGCCGACGCAATGACGCTGACCGCCACCGCCCCGTTCAAGGCCATCCCGTGCGAAAGGGCGACGACGCCGTCGGCATCCACACGCAGCAGGATCAACGCGAGCCCGGCGATGCTCCCGAGCACGAAGCCCGCTGCCGCAGTGACGTAGTCGTCGAGCGCCGCGAGCGCGCTCGCGGCGA
>CAZAWL010000187.1:0-4564 GCA_964488705.1 uncultured Sphingopyxis sp. | reverse complement strand
TGCGACACCGATGGGTGCCAGCGCGAGCACCCAAGTGATGATGACCAGCATCGCGTCGGCCAGCGCCGAAAACAGGCCCGACAGCCGGTCGCGCCCGTCCGGCTCCAGCCGCGTGATGGCCAGCGCAAAGACCAGCGTAAAGATGATCAGCGGCAGGATGGCGTCGTTGGCCGCGGCGGCCACAGGATTGGTCGGCACCATCGCCTTGATGAATTCGGCAAAGGGCGGAATGGCACCGATATCGCCGCTCTGGCCGAGGCTGGCGGTTAGTGACCGCGCCGCCTCCACCGGGGCCGGAAACAGACCAAGCAGCAAGGGCGTGACAAAGGCCGACATGATCGCGCCCGACCAAAGCACCGCAAAAAATATGGCAATCGACCGTCCGGCGAGCTTGCCCGCCCGCGCCGCCGCAACCGACGCAACGATGCCGGTGATCAGCAGCGACACGACCAGCGGGATGATGGTCATCTGCAACGCCCGGAGCCACAATGCGCCAATCGGGTCGACCCAGTAGGTCACAGCTTCGACCTGCGCCGGTGCGGCCTGCGCCAGCACCAGGCCAGCGACGAGCCCGCCGACCAGCGCAGCGAGAATGAGCAGGGGCGAAATGCGTGGCCCGCCGGCAATGGTGGTTGTCATGGCGTGTTTGTGCCGCCGCGGCCGCGCCGACACAAGCGGCAAGTCGTGCCCTTTACTCCGACGCACTTCGCAAGCAGGATGGCCGACAGCGGTCGCAGAGCCGCAGAGGGAGAATGAGCGATGGCAACCGCACGGCCACAGGTAGAAACATTTGGTGCGGCGCTGCGCCACTGGGCGTCGGTGCAGCCCGACCAGATTGCGGCGACGTTCGAAGGGTGCGACACCAGCTATGCCATGCTCGATGCGCGCGCCGACCAGGTGGCACAGGCGCTGGTGGCGGCCGGCCTGGGGCAGGGCGATCGTGTTGCCTATCTGGGAAAGAATAGCGATCTGGCGGCAGAGCTGACCTTTGGCGCTGCGCGTGCCGGGGTCGTGCTGGTGCCGATCATCTGGCGGCTCGCGCCGGATGAGATTGCCTATATCCTCGGCGATTCGGCAGCGCGGCTGTTCTTTGTCGGTGACGGGCTGGAGGATAGCGCGGTGGCGGCTATGGCCGCGACCCGTGTCGACGTGCCGGTCATCGGCCTTGCGGCCAGTATGCCACGGGCTGGCTGGCTCGACTTTGCGACATGGCGCGACGCCCATCAGCCGGGTGACTGCGGGCGCACCGTCACCGCCGATGACGTGCTGGTCCAGCTTTATACGTCGGGCACGACCGGCAAGCCCAAGGGGGCGATGCTGACCCATGGCAATGGTACGCGGCTCAAGGCGGTCGCCGATGCGTCGGGTATCGAATGGCTGGCGACACATCCGGGCGAGACCGTGCTGAATGCGATGCCATTTGCCCATATCGCGGGGGTCGGCACCGTCACCGGCGCGATATTTTCGGGCCAACAGCTCGTCATCACGCGCGAATTCGACCCCGGCCTGACGCTCGACATCATCGAGCGCTATCGGTTGAAACGCCTGTTCCTGGTGCCGGCTGCGCTGGGCATCATGCTCCAGCACCCAAAGGCCGCGACCACCGATTTTTCGTCGATCACGACCTTTTCCTATGGTGCCAGCCCCATCCCGCTCGACCTGCTCAAACGCGGGGTGACAGTGATGCAGTGCGGCTTTGCACAGATGTACGGCATGACCGAAACATGGGGCACCGTCGTCATGCTGCCGCCGGAGGACCATGTCGAAGCGCGCGTCCACAAAATGGCGTCGGCGGGCAAGGCGTTGCCGGGCGTCGAGCTCAAGATCATCGACGATGCCGGAAACGAACTGCCGCGGGGCAGTGTCGGCGAACTCGCCATCAAATCCCCCACCAACATGCTCGGCTATTGGAACCGGCCGGAGGAGACGGCCAAGACGCTGATCGGCGACGGCTGGCTGCGCACCGGCGATGCCTGTCTGATCGATGATGAAGGCTATGTCTTCATCCAGGACCGGATCAAGGACATGATCATTACCGGTGCGGAAAATGTCTATCCGGCGGAGGTCGAAAGCGCGGTCTATGGCCACCCCGATGTGGCCGATGTCGCCGTGGTCGGCGTGCCCGACCCCAAATGGGGCGAAGCGGTCAAGGCGATCGTCGTCAAACGGCCCGGCAGCGACCCGGCGCCGGAGGACATCATTGCCTTTGCCCGGACCAAGATCGCTGCCTTCAAATGCCCCAAGAGCGTCGATTTCATCGATGTGCTGCCGCGCAACCCGTCGGGCAAAATTCTCCGGCGGCAGTTGCGCGAGCCCTATTGGGCAGGGCACGACCGCCGGGTCAACTGAGAGCGGGCCGCCGGGGCATGGTCGATATGATCAGCGCGTGCGGGCGCAGCCGCTGTACCCTGTTGCCCGGCGTCGGCGGGGCCGTTGGCGGCTGGTGGGTCGACGGCCAGCCGATGCTGCGTGCCGCACCGGATGGGGCGGAGCGCGCGACCCAGTGCGCCAGTTTTGCCATGCTGCCCTATGCCGGGCGGATCGCCGACGGCCGGTTTCATTGGGCCGGTGCCGACCATCATCTGCCGCCGGGTCTTGCGGGAGAGGGGATGGCGATCCACGGCGTGGGCTTTTGGCGCGGCTGGCGGGTGCTGGTCCAAGCCGACGCGGCAGCGACGCTGGCGCTCGACCATGCGGGCGATGCCCACTGGCCCTGGCCGTTCCGGGCGGAACAGCAGTTCGCCTTGACCGGCGATACGCTGACCATCTCCGCCGTGATCACCAATCTTGCCGCCATCGCTGTGCCGGCCGCTATCGGGTTTCATCCCTATTTCGACAGCGCCGGGGCACGGCTGCAATTTGGTGCGCGGCGTTACTGGCCCGATGCCGGCCGCAAATTGCCCGGAGAGCCGACGCCTACCCCCGACGAATGGGATTTTGGCAGCGGGCAGGCCGTCGCCGGCCTCGACATCGACCACAGCTTTGGCGGGTGGGACGGGCAGGCGCGGATCGACTGGGCCGGGCGTCGCCATGCGCTGATCATGACCGCCTCCGCAGCGATCAGCAGCATTGCGGTCGTCTACATTCCGCCGGGCGCCGACTTTTTCTGTTTCGAACCGATGCCGCATCTGCCCAACGCGCTGAATCGGCCGGACGGCGACGGCGCCATGCCGATCCTCGCTCCGGGCGAAAGCCGCAGCGTCACGATGCGGCTGGCGGCGGCGCCTCCCCGGCCCTGAATGCCGCAAAGCCGATATATTCGGCGCGGTTGCCGAACAGCAGCCGGTTGGTCGCGAGCGAAAACATCACAGAAGTCACCAGCGTCACCAGCATCGCGTCGATATAGTGCATCCACGCCGGGGTGATGCCCTGTGGTTGCAGAACCGCACTGAACGTCGCGTAAAAGGCAAAGCCCCAGATGACGCCGGCGACCGCGGCGCGGGCATCGACATTGCGGAACATCAACCCGGCGATGAACGCGGACAGGATCGGCATCGACGCGAGCCCGTTCAGTTGCTGCAACAGGTTGATGATGCTTTCGGCATTTTCGAATACCGGGACCAGCGCGATGGACGTGATGGTCAGCACCACCGATGTCCACGCCGCCACGCGCCATGGCCGGGTCACGGGGCTGACAAACTTGTCGTGAAAATCCATGGTGTACAGCGCAACGGTGCCGTTCAAAATCGCACTGGTATGGGCAATGACCGCGGCGGCCATCATCGCGGCAAAGGCGCCCGACATCCATGACGGCAGGACAGCGGCGACGACCCGGCCATAAGCCGCGTCATTGACATCGCCGAACAATTTGAAGGCGACAACGCCGGGAATGACGACGATCGCGGGGATGATGAGGATGCGGATGCACGCCGCCGCCAAGACGCCTTTTTGCGCTTCTTTCACCGTTGGCGCGGTCATCGCCTTTTGCGTGATGATCTGGTTGGTCGACCAATAAAATATCTGGATGAACAACATGCCGGTGAACAACGTGTGGATCGGGATGGGGCTGTCAATCGCGCCGATCATCGATACCCGTTCGCTGGGGACGTTGGAAAACAGGTCAAAATCCACCGCTGCCAGCGCCAGAACAACCACCAGCATGGCAATGGCGAGCACGCCGATGCCCGAAAATGTATCCATCACCGCCACGGCCCGCAGCCCGCCAAAGATGGTGTAGCCCGCCGCGATGATCGCCATCGGTGCGGCAAAGGCAATCAGCGGCAGGTGGCTGCCGAACATCGACTGCAGGAACAGGCTGCCCGAATAGAGCGCGGCCGGCAGATAGATGGTGATCGCCCCGAACATGAACAGAAAGGATATGCAGGTGCGAATGCTGCGCCCGCCATAGCGCCGTTCGAGCAATTCGGTGACGGTGGTGCAATTGTGCCGGTAATAGATGGGCACAAAGACAAAGGCGAGGATCATCAGCCCGACGAAACCGCAAATCTCCCACCAGGCGAGCAGCAGCATCTGGTTGCCGTTCATGCCGACCAGCTGTTCGGTCGACAGGTTGGTGAGGGTGATCGAGCCGGCGATGAACGGCCAGGTCAGGTTGCCGCCGGCC
>CAZAWL010000186.1:0-4577 GCA_964488705.1 uncultured Sphingopyxis sp. | reverse complement strand
CGGACATAGGCCGCCCGCAGGCCCACAAAGCGCGGACTGTCGGACAGATAATAGTCGCGGTCCGGCATGCCGATACCGCCCTGCACCATCGTCATGATATATTCGTCGGGACTGCGGTCATCCTGCCCGACATAGCTGCCGATGAGCGTGCGGATGCCCGCTCGGTCGGCAGCGGCAGCGAGCGTGACATAATCCGCATGGCTGTTAATGGCGCGCACGCGCGTCAGCCACGGCTGGATCGGGGTCATGCCGCGCGCTTCGACAGTCGCCTCGTAGAGGTAGCTGGCATAGGCCTGACCCGCTTTGTTGCCGGGCTCACTGCGGGCAGCATCGAGAATCGAACGTGTCCGATCGAGGCTGAGGTCACCGAGCGCGGTGAACATGCCGTAATTGGATTTATCGTCAGGAATCGCGGTGGTTCGCGACCAGGTGCCGTTCGCAAAACCATAGAAATCGTCGCCAGGCTGGATCGACCGGTCCATACCGGCAAGGTCAAAACCAAAGCTGCCATATTGCGGGGCTGCCCGCGACGGTTCCGGCGTTGCCGACGCCGGAGCTGCGGCTGTGTCACCTACGGTCGGCGCACAGGCCGCCAATGCCAACGCCGACGTCATCATTGCTGCAGTTACGCGCCACTTTGCCATGCTCATTGCACCCTGTCCTTTTCACGATATTGATCAGATATTTGGCGGACGGACGTCGACGACTATGGCACCGACACCATCCGCATTGTCTTATCCCACTATAACGGCAGTGGCGTCATGTTCAATCATGCTTGGCGCCATCGGCCGCCGCCGCACGGCGACGCAGCCTCAGCCGCATCCGCTGCCGCCATTTCTGCCGAACCCAGCCCGTCCAGATGACCGATGACAGGACATAGCCGATCGCCGCGCTGACGATGGAAATGATGAACAGCCCCGCCAGCATGGCCGGAGCTGCATCTGAAAAAAACCATCGCAGCCATTCACCGGCGCTGGCGCCCGCGTCGATCAGGCGGCCAAAGGTTGCGACATCGGCGTGCAGGCCAAAGGCGACGTTGCCCACCCACACCGATGACGCGAGGATGAACGGCGTTGTCGCCGGGTTGGACAAAAAGGTCATGGCGGCACCAATCGGGATATTGGCCCGACATGGCAGCGCCAGCATGGCCACGCCGACGATCTGCACGCCCGGAATCAACAGGAAAATCCCCACGAACAGACCCAGCGCGACGCCGCGCGGCACCGACCGGCGGGTAAAGCGCCACAATTCGGAATGGGAAATGCGGTGGGCAAAGGGGCGCAACCAGCGGCTCCGCTCCAGATCCTCGCGGCGCGGACTGCTGCGCCGGACCCAGTCCATGAACCGGCTCATCAGCCGCGATCCTTCAAAATGCGCGATTGCTCCCGCTTCCAGTCGCGTTCTTTGATCGTATCGCGCTTGTCGTGCGCCTTTTTGCCCTTGGCCAGCGCGAGTTCGACCTTTGCCCGCCCGCGCCCGTTGAAATAGACGCACAGCGGCACCAGCGTCATGCCGTCGCGAGCGACCGCGCCATGCAATCTGCGGATTTCGCGCGCTGACAACAAAAGTTTGCGAAGGCGGCGGGGCTCATGGTTGAACCGGTTGCCGTGGCTGAATTCCGGGATGTGGCTGTTGACCAGCCACACCTCCCCATCCTTGACCTCCGCATAGCTGTCGCCGATCGTCCCTTCGCCGAACCGAAGCGATTTCACCTCGGTCCCGGTCAGAGCAATGCCGGCTTCGAACACCTGATCGACGGCATAGTCGAACCGGGCCCGGCGGTTTTCAGCGACAATCTTGCGCTTGTCGAACTCGGGATGGTGCGGTCGCGACACTAGAGCAAGCCCGCCGCGCCCAGCGCCGCATCCACCGCAGCGCGCGCCGTTGCGGACGCGGGGATGATGGGCAGCCGCGCCATTTCCGGAAACCAGGGGTTGAGCCGGTGCATGGCGTATTTGGCCGGTGCGGGCGAGGCATCGGCAAACATCGCCTTGTGCAGCGCGAACAGGCGTTCGTGCAACGCCAGCGCTCCGACCCGGTCGCCCGCCGCACATGCCGCCGCAAAATCGGCGCATAGTCGGGGTGCCACATTGGCGGTCACCGATATGCAGCCAACCCCGCCCAGCGCATCATGCGCCAGCCATTGATCGTCATTGCCGCACAACTGGAAAAATCCGGCACCCAGCAATTGGCGATGGCGCGTCACGCGGGTCACATCACCGCTGGCATCTTTCACGGCAACCACCGACGGCAGCGCGGCGATCCGCGCCAGCGTTTCCGGCAAGATGTCGGTCACCGTGCGCGACGGGACATTATAGACCACCATCGGCAGGTCGCTGTGCGCGGCCAGATGTTCGAAATGGGCGACCATGCCGTCCTGGCTCGGCCGGTTGTAATAGGGCGCAACAATGAGCGCGGCGGCAGCACCAGCGGATTTGGCATAGGCCATATGCCGCACGGCGGTGGCCGTATCGTTCGATCCGCAGCCTGCAATCACAGGCACCCGGCCTGCAGCCTGTTCGATGACGATGTCGATAACCCGATAATGTTCGTCGAAACCCAGCGTCGCGCTCTCCCCGGTCGTGCCACAGGGCACCAGTGCGCTGCTGCCGGAGTCAATTTGCCAGTCCACGAAACGGCGCAGTGCCGGCTCGTCGATCATTCCGTCGCTAAATGGGGTCAACAGGGCCGGAATTGAGCCCGAAAACATAGACTAGCTCCTTTACAGGCAGGATTCCCGTAGCTTAGACTCGGAAAAATGCACGGTTCGGGACGCATGTTGGGCCCGTTCAGCGTCAGATAAGGATGTCACCCCCATTATGGCAAGCATGGTTTCCCGTCGCTCGCTCTCCCAGCTTCCGCTCGTCGCTCTCCTGTTGGTCCCGACGATGTGCATGGCGAACGAACTGACCCCCGAACAGCGGGCCTGGTATCAGGCGCAATTGGGTATCGCCGGGGTCAGCGCCACCAACGCCGCGACCCACCCCGCCGGTGAAGCGGTGCTGGAGTGGCAGGCGCTTACCCGTGCGACCAATCCGAGCTTTGAGCGTGTTTCCCGCTTTTTGATGGCGAACCCCGGCTGGCCGCAACAGGACGAGCTGCAACGCAAGGCCGAATCGGCACTGGATTCGAGTGGTTTTGTGCCCGCGTCGGCTGCTGCCTATTTCGACCGTTTCATCCCGACGAGCGCGTCGGGGCATTTGCGCCACGCGCAGGCCCTGCTCGCGTCCGGTCAGCCACAGGAAGCCAACGCCGCCGCGCGGCGTGCGTGGGTCAGCGGCGCCCTGTCGAGCGCCGAGCAATCGCGCCTGCTGTCACTCTTTCCCGGCGCATTGACAACCGCTGACCATGACGAACGGATGGATCAACTGTTGTGGAGCGGCTCGACCAACGATGCCGCCCAACAGTTGAATTATGTCTCGGTGACGCGGCGGGCCGAATTTTCCGTCCGCCTAGCCATGCGCACCGCCGCGACCAGCGCCGCTATCCAGGTTGCCGAATTTGAAGCCGCCAATCCGGATTTTGCGCAAACCAATGCCGGCTATCTGTTCGACAAGGCCCGCTGGCTTGCAGCCAGCGGCCAGGTGGCAACCGCCCGCGCCTTGCTCGCGTCGCCGCGGAGCCTGACCGTGCCGCCGCGCAATGCGGATGCATGGCTGGCACTGTTGCTCGGCCAGGCGCGCGGCGCGGCATCGACCGGGCAGTATCAGCTGGCCTACGATATTGCGCGACAGGTTAGCGATCTGTTGCCTGCGGACGCCGCAATATTGCAGCAACCGTTGGGCGTGCGTGACAAATATACCAGCCTTGTATGGCTGGCGGCGGACACCGCCCTCCATCAACTGCGGCGCCCGCGGGAAGCCGTCGGCCTGTTTGCCGTCTATGCCGGCGGCGGGCGATCGCCGCAGGTTCAGGCGCGTGGGCTGTACTGGGCGGGGCGGGCCGCCACGCTCGCGGGAGAGACGGCGCTCGCCAATGACTATTTCGGTCGTGCGGCACGCCATTTCGACCAGTTTCACGGCCAGCTCGCGCTTGAACGGCTCGGTGCGAGCCAACCGCGACCCTCCTCGCCAGAGCAGGTCCGCTATTCAAGCGCCGAACGCGATGCCTTTAACGGCAACAGCCTCGTCCAGGCGGCGCGGGTGCTCGGCGAAATCGGCGCGTGGCGCGACCAGACCCAGTTTCTTCGCGCCATTGCCAATAATGCCCGCAGCGACACCGAACATTATTTTGCGGGTGAGCTTGCGGGCGAGATCGGGCGGCCCGACCTCGGCGTCATGATCGGCCGCAGCGCGCGCGCCAACGGGCTCGACGACTATGTCCCCACCGCCTTTCCAACGGTCCGTGTGCCTGTCGGGCATGAGGATAATTGGACGTTCATCCATGCCATCAGCCGGCAGGAAAGCCAGTTCGACCGCGCAGCCATAAGTCACGCGGGCGCACGCGGGCAGATGCAGCTGATGCCGGGGACGGCGCGCGAAACCGCCGTACGGCTCGGCCTCTCCTATGACCTGTCGGCCCTCACGACCGACACCAATTACAACATGATGCTGGGCTCGACATATTTCCAAAGCATG
>CAZAWL010000185.1:0-4651 GCA_964488705.1 uncultured Sphingopyxis sp. | reverse complement strand
GACATAGCGTTCATAGCCGAAGCCTTCGTCAAAGACGAACGGCAACATGCCTGTGCGCGCCGGGTCGGTATCGGTCCAGATGTGGCTGCGATAGGAGAGGAAGCCGTTGGCCTTCCCCTCGGTAAAGGGCGAATTGGCAAACAATGCGGTCGCCAGCGGTTGGAGGGCGAGCGACACGCGGAATTTCTGCACCATGTCCGCTTCGGAGGAATAGTCGAGGTTGGTCTGGATGGTGCAGGTGCGCAGCATCATGTCGAGGCCCATGGAGCCGACGCGCGGCATATGCCGCAGCATGATGGCATAGCGGCCCTTTGGCATGATCGGCAATTCGTCGCGGCGCTTGTCGGGCCACATACCCAGTCCCAGAAAACCGAGGCCGAGTTCGGCGCCGACTTCCTTGACCTGTTTGAGGTGCCGGCCGGTTTCGGCGCAGGTCTGATGCAGGTTTTCGAGCGGCGCACCCGACAATTCGAGCTGGCCTGCGGGCTCCAGGCTGACGGTGCCGTCCTCCCCTGCGAGCGCGATGACCTTGCCGCCTTCGACGACCGGTTCCCAGCCATAGCGGGTCAGCGCCATCAACAGGTCATGAATGCCGCCGGGTTCGTCATAGGACGGCGCCGAAAAATCGGCCGTCCGATAGACGAATTTCTCATGCTCGGTGCCGATGCGCCAGCGCTGTTTCGGCTTTTCTCCCGCCTGCATCGGCGCGATGAGGTCAGCCTTGGTTTCGATGGGGGGATCGTTGCGATCTGCAACCTGTCGCGTGCTCATGGCGGTGAAATAGCCGCACTATGGGGATAATGCCAGTAGGCTCGCAGCCGCCTGATGCGGTTAGTTGATCGTCACATCATAGGTGAGCGCGAAACTCGTCGATGGTGCCATGCTTTCCTGCGACCCGACAATGGTGGTGCCGCTGATGCTGGCACCGACCGGGTCGGATTCATCGGCTCCGACCGCATTGTCGTCCTCCCCCGTCGTGGCGGTCGCGCAGGTCGCGCCCGAGCGCATCGACCCGGCGACAAAGGTGGTGGCCGCCGGCAATGTGTCGCTGACCAGCATGTTGGCGGCGATGCCCGGACCGCCATTGGTGATCGTCAGGCAATAGCGCGTCACGGCGCCGGGAATGGCCTTTGGGTTGGTGGTGCCGTTGACCGGGTCGGACACCAGGCTGCTGACCTTGGTCACGCTCGCCGTTGCGGGGGCGGCGGTCAGGATGAGGTCCGCCTGATAAAATGTGCCCGAATCGCCATTCAGCGAGTCGCAGATTTCCAGCGTCCAGGTCCCGAATGCGTCGGTGCCGTTAAATGTGCTGAGCGTGTTCAGCGGTCGGAAATTGCGCTGATAGGGGGGCACCACCGTCGTTGCCGTCGCCGTGTCGTTTGACGCCGTGTGCGTCGTATAGGCGGCGGCGGCGCTGTCATCGAACCGCACATTCACATTATTGCGCGTGCCGCCGATATTCTGCCCCAGCGTGATGCGGGTACCGTCGGGATGCACCAGAAAATAGCGCAGGTCACCGCGATAGGTGTGGGCCATCAATATCCCGATGTCGGCATCGGCCACGGTGAAGTGGATTGGCACCGAAAATGTACGCAACAGCGGCGCGGTGCACGGTGTCGCCGTTTCGCTGACGGCGCCGTCAACGCTGTTGGTATAGCTGATCTGTGCCTTTGCGCCGGTGGCGAATGCCGCCAGCAGGGCGCAACACAGCACGGCCCAAAGCGCAATGCGGGCACGGGGCGTTCTGCGACGCCGACATTCAGCCAGGATGGGCCGGTCGTTCATCGTCAAACACCCTAGCATGGCAAGGGTTAACGCCTGTCACCGTCGCGTGCGTCAGTTGACCGTGACGTTGAAACGCATGGCAAAGGCGGATGCCGGGCCAATGGCGGTGGCAGTGCCGCCTATCGTGGTTCCGCTTTGCTGCATACCGAACGGATCACTTTCATCCGCGCCCGCCGAATCTTCGTCTTCGGCTGTGCCGGTCGCGGCGCAGCTGGTTGCGCTGGTCATGCTGCCGGGAATGAAGGTGACGTTGGCGGGCAGGCTGTCGGTGATGGCGATGTTCGTCGCGGTGCCGCTGCCGCTGTTGCTGGCGATGATGCAGTATCGCACGATCGCACCGGGGATGAATTTGGGGTTGGTGGTGCCGTTGGTCGGGTCGCTGACGATGCTGCTCGATTTGGCGATACTGATATTGGCCTGCGGGCGACAGAAATTGATGTCGTGGATGGTAATTGCCTGCTGGCTGGGGTTGGCGGGCGCGGTCGAATGGTTGCCATAGTCAATAATGATGGTGTCCACCGGAGACGAAAAGGTCACGACGACATTGCCATTGGGCTGGGTGTCGGAGGACAGCGCGTCGCCATAGGCGCTATTGCCGGCGACATAGTTGGCAATACCGTTGGTCAGCGTCGGCAACACCGTTGCGCCATTGAACGTGCCCGTCACGGTCACACGGTCAGAAAACTGACCGGAGGCAAAATCGATATCGACCAGCGTGAATTGCGCGCCGGGAACCGCCGTTGGCAGCGTGATGGTGGTCACCGCCGACCCGGTCGCGCTGCTGGTAAAATCGACCAGCTGCATGATGCTGAATTGCGCGGGTGACAGGCCGGCGGTGACGACATTTTGCCGCGTCGGGCTGGTGCCGCCATAGGTGGCGTTGGTCAGCCATGTGCCGTTGGTCAGCGCGATGTTGAAATTGATCGTGCCGATCGCCGTAATGGCATAGGCGTTACTGGTGCTGCCGGCGGCCCAGCTCAACGTGTCCCAGTCGAGCAGGCTGGTGCCGGCCGGGCAGACCAGCGTCGGCGGGGTTCCGGCGACGCGCGTCCCGGCTACAGTCAGGCTGGCGCTGGCATAATCGTCCTCGCCCGCGACGCCATTGCCCGGCGTGGAATCGAGGTCGGCGACCGATGATGCCGACACCTCCGCAATGTTGGTAATGGTCGCGCCATTGCTGGCGGTCACCGTGGCGTTGATGGTCAGCGTGCGGGTCGTGCCGGGGGGTATGCTGCCGACCGTCCAGACGCCGGTGCCGCTATTGTAGGTGCCAAAGCCGGACGCACTGACGAATGTCACACCGGCGGGCAACAGATCCTGCACTGTCACTCCGGTCGCGGTCAGCGGCGAACCGGCAGCATTGGTTACGGCCAGCGTATAGGTGATCGCGGCGCCAGATGTCGGCGTGGCATTGCTCACGACCTTTGTGATCGACAGGTCGGCATAGTTGGTCGGCGCCTGGGTCAGATAGAGGTCGGCCCGCACGAAATTGCCATTGTCCGCGCTCGGGAACAGGTCACAGATTTCCAGCCGCCAGGTGCCGTTGGAATTGGCACCGTTGAACCCGGCGAGGCTCGCATTGGGAATGAAGCTGTTTTGATAGGGTGGGGCCGTGGTGGTGTGGTTGACGGTATTGCCGTCGGTATTGACCAGCTGTGTTCCCGAATCGTCGAGCAGTACGTTGAAATTGTCGCCCGATACGTTGTTGATGTCGCCGTTGACGAGCTGGATGCGCGTGCCATTGGGGGCTTGCAGCGTGATCTGGAGGTCGCCGCGCCAAGTGTGCGTGGCGAGCACCCCGATGTTGACATCCGACACGGTAAAGCTGGCCCCGACCGTGAAATTGCGCACCAGCGGTGCGGTACAGGTCGTCGTATTGTTGATGGCGCCCGCGGTGGTGTTGCTGAATGTCGATGTTTGCGCCCGCGCGCCCGCCGACCACAGCAATGCGGCAAAGACCGTCAGGCACAGCGCCGCCAATCGGCAAAGGCCGCTGGTCCATGGCGAGCTGCGCCGCGGACTGGTCAAAGTCGCAAGGGTTGATTGCTGGTCCATCGTTCACCGCGACGATAGGGCGACACGGCTAATTTTTGGTAAATCAAGCGGTCAACTGGCCGATTTCTGCGACTCTGAATCAACCGCCATCCACAGCGTCGTTGCCGCGATCGCGGCCGTTTCCGCACGCAAGATGCGCGGCCCCAATGTGACCGGTACGGCCTGTGCGAGGCCACCGATGGCAGACCGCTCGGCATCGTCAAAGCCGCCCTCGGGGCCGATCAGCAGCGCCGCCGGTCCGGGTCGCTGCCGAAACTGGTCCAGCGCCGGCGCGCCGCCCATTTCGTCGGCGTGAAACAGGTGCCGCCCGGCGGGCCAATGCGCCAGTAATGTCGGCAATTTTACCATCGGCGCAATGCTGGGCAGGCTGGTGCGGGCGCATTGTTCGGCGGCTTCGCGGGCGATGGCGAGCATCCGGTCGGGATTGACCTTGTCCACCACGCAGCGCCGCGTCAGCACCGGCACGATGTGCCCGACGCCCAGTTCGGTCGCCTTTTCGATGACGAGGTCGAACGCCGCCTTTTTGATCGGCGCGACGCACAGCCACAGGTCCGGGGCGGCCTCACGCGGGCGCAGCTGCCGATCGAGCAACAGCGTGACGCGACGTTTGCCGACTTCGCTTATCCGGGCCGCCCATTCACCCGAGACATTGTCGAGCAGGATGACGGTGTCGCCGACCACACAGCGCATGACATGCGCCAGATAATGGGCGGCGTTGCCGTCCAGCGTCACCAGCGCGCCCTGCGTCAGCGGCGGGTCGACGAACAGGCGCGGCGCGCTGCGCGGTGGCCAGGCGGGGGTGGCGGGCATG
>CAZAWL010000184.1:0-4653 GCA_964488705.1 uncultured Sphingopyxis sp. | reverse complement strand
GCTCGAATTCGATCGCGCCGTTGAAGTTCGGCGGTCAGCCGTATTCCGTCCGGCTCAAGAAGCGGACTTGAGAATTGCTCCACACCTTGGGTCTGCATCCAGTCGGAAAATGGCTGCACGACCGGCGGCGACTTCGCGGACGATTCCCGCAGACAGAACTGTGTTGCCGCTGCATATGCGTTGAAGTATTCGTGCCAGATCACCTGACGTTCGTCAATTACCGGTGCACCGTATCGGAGCAGCGCCGACTGATGTGTCGTCTCTCCAAGTTTGTACGGGGGAGCCACCACGCAATGGTTTGAAAAGATACGCAGCGGGCTGGTAGCCGGCGTACCAAACGGGCTGGCACGCATGACGATAACGGACTCGAGACTGCAAAAGGTCGATCGCTGCATGTCGACGGCGCCATCGATTGCCGGCTCGCTGCCGGTGATGTTCAGCGCCAGGACCGGGTTGCCCACGGCAACGCAATTGTGCATGAAGAAGGCTCTCCGGCGGGCGTCTGCGTTCACCAGAGTCTGGTCGCAGGACAGAAACGAATCGACGATGAGCGCCTGCTGGTCGTACGCCCCCTCTGTCGGTTCCGCTTTGCGTTCCACGGGCAACTGTGTCCAACGGACCAATCCCCGGTTGCGCGAGGAGGCGCCCGAGGGGCCTTTGATCCGGCAATGCCTCAGCGACAGGTTGCCGTTCACCACCTGAACAAACCATCGAGGCAGCGTCACGGTGCCGAACTGTTCGTAGGACGAAATGCCGATTCTGGCGTCGGTGATTTCGAGGCTGCCGTTGATGACGGTGATCAGTGCATCGTCCAGCATCTGGCCGCCCGCCGTCTTGAGCCTCGGTGTGCCGGACCTGGGGATGAGAACAAGCGGATCATCCGAATCCTGCAGGAAATGCAACCGGAGTGACTTGCCTTCGACGACGATCGGACTGCTGAGGTGCACCCCGACACCCGACACGACAAACAATGTTCCATCGGGCCAGTCCTGACCCGACAGCAGATTTCCCAGATCCTTCGCAGTCAGGTCCAGATTGACGGTCGCCGCCGGGCGGGGAAACAGCCCGGTCGGAAATTTCGGTCGGAGTTCCCAACCGGGAGCGTGGATCGGAGCGGCCTCGGACGCCTGGTGCGAGTCGGAAGCTGTTTTTCCAGTCTTGTTTCGGACGCCCTCCGTGGACAGGCTGTGGACCAGGTCCTCCGAACGTTCAAGGTCCTCCGGCGAGACTGGCTCCGTGCTGCCGGTCATTTTCCGGATCAACGCCGCAAGCTGTTCAGCCGTTTTGGGTGCACCCGGCGAATCGGCGATGATGGCCCACTTGCCCCCCCCCATCGGCAGGCCCGCCATGGCGTTTTTATAACTCATCCCGCGCGAAAGGCGCAGCGCGTCGGTAATCGCCAGCGACGGTTCGGCATAATGCCAGTAGCGCACGCCACCCGCCGCCGGGCCAAGGTGCGTCGAATGCACCGCAATCACCGCCGTCAGGCCGGCGACCGGATCACGAAAAAGATGCACCCCTTCATGATCGTCAAAATCGGGGAGAGACCAGACCGCAGGCATCAGCTTGTCCTTGGATGATTATTGCAGTGCGGCGTAATAATCATACAAGGCGCCGCTGGCACCCCCGCACTGGCCATGCGCGCAAATATTCAAGCGGGTGCATGCGCGGATAAAAATGGGGCGACCAACGGGGCTCGAACCCGCGACCTCCGGTACCACAAACCGGCGCTCTAACCAGCTGAGCTATGGTCGCCACGGGCGCAACCCGCCAGCGGGGGCGGTGCGCACGAAGCGCCGATAGACGGGCACCGCGTCATGAGCAAGTGCAAAACCCCCTGTAAAAGGCGCGATGGGCTGCTATGTCCGCGCCGCTATGCAGTTTGACCTTTATGGATCGGGTGCCGATCAAGTGGTTCAGCGATTGGCTGGCCGACCCGGCGTGCGCAAAGTGCCGAGCCCGCTGCTGGCGCAATTCATGGTTCCGCGCTTTTTTGACGCCGCCGAATGCGCGGCGCTGATTGAACGGATCGACGCCAATGTCCGCCCGTCAACCATTACCGACGATATTGGCGACCCGGGTTTCCGCACCAGTGAAACGGGGGAGCTCGACCATCACGACCCGGTCGTCGCCGCCATCGACCAGCGCATCTGTGCGTGGATCGGGCTCGACCCTGTTTATGGCGAACCGTTGCAGGGGCAGAGATATACGGCCGGTCAGGAATTTAAGGGGCACACCGACTATTTCGAACCGACCGGCTTTGATTTTGAGGATCATACCCGCATCTCCGGCCAACGGACGTGGACGGTGATGGCCTATCTCAATAACGTCGAGGCCGGTGGGGCGACGCGCTTTACGGCGACCGGCAAATTGCATCAGCCCGAACCGGGCAAGCTGCTCGCCTGGTGCAACCTCAATGATGATGGCAGCGTCAATCCGCACACCATCCACCACGCCATGAAGGTCCGGCGCGGCCGCAAATATGTCATCACCAAATGGTTCCGCGAACGGCCCTGGCCCTGGTAGGCTAGGCTTGCCAGACCAGCAGACCGGGCGTGACCGACCGCGGCCGCTTACCGCTCCAGGCGGAACTGCACCGAAAGGGTCATACCGCTGTTGACCTCTCCGGGCTGGATGACGTTGGCGACCGCGTCGGCAGCTTCCATCCGCGCCATCATCGGCACCGGCTGGGGCATGAACCCGCCACCCTCCGTCACCGAGACCAGCCGCGCCCGGGCATAGCCGGCCGCGCGGGCATAGCGGTCGGCGCGGGCCAGCGCCGTCTGCATCGCCCGTTCGCGCGCGGCGTCAAGCATCGCACCGGGTTCGGCGACAAAGAAATTGGGGCCGCTGATATTGGTGCCGCCCGCCGCGACCAGCGCGTCGATCAGCGCGCCGATACGGGTCGTATCGCGGGTGACGACGGTCAACTGGTTGCTGACGCTATAGCCGATCAATATGGGTTGTTGCCCATGCTGTTGCGGACGGTGGTCATATTGCGGCGACAGGCTGAACCCGTTCGTCTGGATGTCGCGTTCGGCGATGCCGTTACGCCGCAACGTCGCAATCATGCTGCTGATCTGGGCACTGTTTTGCCGCATCGCCTCCAGCGCGGTCGGTGCCTGATTGGTCACGCCAGCCGAGATGCTGGCACGATCGGGCGCGCTGCGCACATCTTCGGTGACCGAAAAGCTGAGCAGCGGCGACTGGTCCTGCGCCATCTGGTGCGCATCATGGTGCGCCGCCATCTGCGCGGTTGCGGCTACCGGAGTGCCGAGTGCGAGGGCAGTCGCGGCAAGGGCTGACGTGGTACGCATATAATCGTCTCCTGTTGACGGCCAACGGCCATGCGGTGCGCAATTAGGGTGCATCAGCTTGATCATAGCTGAACCGCGATCTACATGCCCGCCGACCATGGCCGCGCCAATCCTCTCATACGAAGGCCTCGGCCTGGTGCAAGGCAGCGGCTGGCTGTTCCGCGATCTCGATATTTATGTCGGGGCGCGCGAACGGCTCGCGCTCATCGGCCGTAACGGCGCCGGCAAATCCACACTGCTGCGCCTGCTGGCGGACCGGATAGAGGCGGACAGCGGCAAACGCACCATCGTACCGGGCACCCGCGTCGTCATGCTCGAACAGGAACCGAGCTTTGCCGAACATGCGACGCTGCGCGACTTCGCACTCGCCGGGCCGGATGCACCTGCTCCCCATGCCGTCGCCGCGCTGGCCGACCAGATCGGCATCGATCTCGACCGGCCCTCCGCCACGGCGAGCGGCGGCGAACGGCGGCGTGCGGCGCTGGCCCGCGCGCTCGCGAGCGAACCCGACATCCTGCTGCTCGACGAGCCGACCAACCACCTCGACCTCGCGGCCATCGACTGGCTGGAAAGCTGGCTGCAACGTTTTGCCGGTGCCTTTGTCGTCATCAGTCACGACCGGACATTTCTGACGCGGCTGACGCGCGAAACATTATGGATCGACCGCGGCAATATCCGCCGCAAGGCGATTGGCTATGGCGGCTTTGAAGCGTGGATGGAGAGCGTCTATGCCGAGGAAGCACGCAACGCCGAACGGCTCGACGCAAAGCTGGCGATAGAGGCGCATTGGCTCGAACGCGGCGTCACCGCCCGGCGCAAGCGCAATCAGGGCCGCCTCGAAAAATTGTACGAAATGCGCGCACAACGCGCCGCCATGCTGGCCCCGGCGGGGACGGCAAAGCTGGGCCTGGCCAAGGACGAGGTCAAAACCAAATCGGTGATCACCGCCGAACATGTGTCCAAAAGCTATGGCGAGCGCACCATCATCCGCGATTTTACGCTGCGTATACAACGCGGTGATCGCATCGGGCTGGTCGGGTCCAACGGTGCGGGCAAGACGACGTTGCTCAAATTGCTGACGGGTGAAGTCGCCCCCGACAGCGGCAGCGTGAACCGCGCCAAGTCGCTCGACGGTATCGTGATCGATCAGCAGCGGGCGTTGCTACAGCCTGAAAAGCGGGTGCGCGACATCCTCGCCGACGGCGGCGACTGGATAGAGGTGCGCGGCGTCAAAAAGCACATAAAGGGCTATTTGAAGGAATTTCTGTTCGACCCCTCGCTGTCGGAGGCGCGCGTCGGCACCCTGTCGGGCGGCGAACAGTCGCGCCTGTTGCTG
>CAZAWL010000183.1:0-4675 GCA_964488705.1 uncultured Sphingopyxis sp. | reverse complement strand
ATCGGCGGATCCGTCTTGCATATGACCACATCGCCGCGGCGCAACGCACGGATCAGGAATAGGAAAGCCAGCAGGTAAAAGCTGGCATAATCGAGCAGGCGGCCGACCAGCACGCCCCTTCCAAAGCGCGTCGTCGCCAATCGACGAATGCGGACGCCGTTGACGACCTCCTCGGCGGCCAGTCCGGCTTCGCCGCCATCATAACGCAGTCGCGCACACACCGCGGTGACGCTGTAGCCCTGCTGCGCCAGATGGAAACCGAGGTCGCTGGCAATTTGGGCGGTTGCCGAATGGTCCGGATAAAAGAACCGGTTGAGGATGACTATGCGGCCCGGTCCCCGTCCATCAAGCTCGTTTAATTCGGTCAACCGGCGCCACCAGACATTGCAAAGTTCCGTACCGCCGCACCATCGCCCAGCTGATCGACCAGCCAGTGATGCGTCGCAGCTATACCCTCATCAAGCGGGATGGACGGCTGCCAGCCGAGCGCGGTCAACCGACTGCTGTCGATACGCTTGCGTGGCGTGCCATCCGGTTTTGTCGGGTCGCAGATGATCTGACCGTTGAACCCGACAATGGCGGCGATCTTGCGAGCCAGATCGGCGATCGCAATTTCCTGACCGCTACCGACATTGATGTGGCCGTCGGCGGAATAATTTTTGCACAGAAAGACCAAGGCATCCGCCAGGTCGTCGACATGCATGAACTCGCGCAGCGGCGTGCCCGTCCCCCAAATGGTCATGGAGGGTGCGCCGGCAGCGGCCGCAGCCATCGCCTTGCGCATCAGCGCGGGCAGGACGTGGCTGGTTTGGAGGTCGAAATTGTCACCCGGTCCATAAAGGTTGGTCGGCTGCGCCGCGATGAAGTCCGCCCCATATTGCCGCCGATAGGCGCTGCACATTTTTATGCCGGCAATTTTCGCCACGGCATACCATTCGTTGGTCGGCTCGAGCGGCCCGCTGAGCAGCGCCTCCTCGACGATCGGCTGTTCGGCGAATTTGGGGTAGATGCACGATGAGCCGAGGAACACCAACTTTGCCACATCATGCTGGTGAGCGGCCTGCATTACGTTGAGTTCAATGGACAAATTATCGACCAGAAAGTCGACGGGCTGGCTGTTGTTGGCGTGAATCCCGCCGACGCGGGCCGCCGCGAGGAATACCACATCGGGCCGGTTGGCCGCGAACCATTGGTCGACTTGCGCCTGACGGCACAGGTCGAGCTCTGCACGGTCGGCGGTGAGGATGGTGCAGCCTTCGTGGTCGAGCCGACGGACGAGGGCGCCGCCGACCATGCCGCGATGGCCGGCGACGAACACCCGTTTACCCGCCAGATCAAAGCCGGTCATGGCGACGCCCTATGTGATGCTGGCGCGCAGCGCCGCGATGTCGGCATCAACCATTTCGCGGGCAAGGTCACGAACAGAGGTATCGTGGCGCCAGCCCAGCTTTGTGTGTGCCTTTGTGGGGTCGCCGAGCAGCAGGTCGACTTCGGTGGGGCGGAAATAGCGCGGATCAACCTCCACCAGGCATCGCCCCGTTTTGGTGCAATAGCCGCGCTCGTCGACCCCGCTGCCGCGCCATTCGACCGTCATGCCGGCGTCGGCAAAGGCCCATTCAACAAAGGTCCGCACCCGGGTCGTCTCACCAGTGGCGAGCACATAATCGTCCGGCTCGTCCTGTTGCAGCATCATCCACATGCCGCGCACATATTCGCGGGCATGTCCCCAGTCGCGCTGCGCGTCGAGGTTGCCAAGATAGAGTTTGTCCTGCTGGCCCAGGGCGATGGCTGCCGCCGCGCGCGTGATCTTGCGGGTCACGAATGTTTCGCCGCGCAACGGGCTTTCGTGATTGAACAGGATGCCGTTCGATGCGTGCATCCCATAAGCCTCGCGGTAGTTCACCACGATCCAATAGGCATAGAGTTTGGCCGCAGCATAGGGCGAACGCGGGTAAAAGGGCGTGGTTTCCGACTGGGCATGGCCTTGCACGCCGCCGTAGAGCTCGCTGGTCGACGCCTGATAGAAACGGCAGGTCTGCTCGAGTTTCAGCAGGCGAATGGCTTCCAGCAGACGCAGGGTGCCGATAGCGTCGGCATTGGCCGTATATTCGGGCGTTTCGAAACTGACCTGCACATGGCTTTGCGCCGCCAGATTATAGATTTCGGTCGGCTGCGTTTCCTGAACCAGCCGGATAAGGTTGGTGCTGTCGGTCATGTCGCCGTGGTGGAGGAAGAAGCGGGCGTCCTCGACATGCGGATCCTGATAAATGTCCTCTATCCGGCCGGTGTTAAAGGACGAGGATCGCCGCTTTATCCCGTGCACGACATAGCCTTTGTCGAGCAGCAGGCGCGCCAGATAGGCGCCATCCTGACCTGTGATGCCGGTTACGAGCGCAATCTTGGGTTGAGCGGTCATTTTATCTCATTCTTTGTTGAGGTCGGGGTTTGGGACTGCGCATTAGTCGGGAGAAAATGGCGCGTCCAGTGGCGTTGGTTGAACATGATGGCGGTCAGACCAATCCTTCGAGCGCCTGACGGACGCGCTGGGAGAAATGGGGTTCGGCAAAATAGTCGAGGCCATCAGGGACTCCGCGTGGCCGCTTGAGTGCCGCTTGCACGGCGGCAATCAGCGCTGGCGGGTCGTCGGGGTCCACGGCTGTGCCGAGCAATCCCTCGCGCAGCGCTTCAAAGGTGCCGTCGGTCGTGCTGGCGATCGCCGGGATACCGCACGCCATTGCCTCTATCACCACAAAGCCGAACCCTTCACCGCGGCTCGGCATCACATACACATCGGCGAGCCGGTAATAGTCCGTCTTGCGATCCGCAGGCACGAACCCGGTGAACCGGCACAGGTCGGCGACCCCATATTGTTCGGCCAAGGCCATCAGGCGGGGTTGATCATCGCCGTCGCCGCACAGAATATAGCGGATATCGGGGTATAGTGCGCGCAGACGCGGCAGCACCGCGATGACTTCATCAAACCCCTTGTACCGTTCGCTGGCGCTCATCCGACCAAAGGTCATCAGCGTCGGCCCGTCGCCGATCTGCCATGTCTCGATGAGGTCCGACGGCTTTGGACCGGGCGTCAACTGCGACAAATCGATGGCATTGGGCACCACCGCCACCTTGCCAGCGTCGAACCCGGACCATGACTGAAACCGCCGCAACGTCACCCGGCTGATCGTGATCAGCCGGTCGATGCGGTTGTTCCACACCCACGGTAACAGGCGGTGCGGCCGCTGCCAGGCGTCGATGCCGTAAATCGCAAGCACCAGTGGCGCGCGCCACAGAAAGGCACAGGCAAAGGCGAGCGGCAGCAGCCTGATATGGGCGCAATAGACCAGTTGGTGACGCGCGCCCGACACGATCATGCCGACGACTGCCCGGACATAGCTGAGCACGCCATTGGCAGCGTCGTGCCTATACCGGATTGTGTCGGGGACGGGGCCCAGCGGTCCGCTGATGTGACGGGCGACGACGGTGATCCGCGCGATGCGCGAGTCTCGGCTGAGTGCACCCAGAATATCGCGATTATACTGCGCAATGCCGCCGCCCGCGCCATGCGCGTCGCTGGCCAGGAACAGGACATCCTTGCCCGGCTGATCAACCGATTCAGTCATGGAACACCGTTTGCCCGATGCGCTTGGCCCAGGCCCTGAGATGGGCATAGGGCGTCGCCGGCTCGTCGCCCGCGCTGATGCCCGCCCACCGTCCAAAGGGGATGCTGAAGCCGGTCTTGGTCCGGTTCGCGACCGCCGACGGTAACGGGTTGCGCGGCGCGTTGGCCAGCAGCGCCTTGCCGTCGGGGCGGTTGCTGGCCACCATCAGCGGAGCGATGGCTGAGAGCAGCGTCATGTCGACCAGCGGTACCCGCACCTCTAGGCTGTGCGCCATGCTTGCCCAGTCGGCATCGCGCAATAGCTGGTTGCGCATGTAATTTGCGGTTTCCAGCGTCGCCACCCGCCCGAACCATGTGGCGGGGCAGGGCGTTGCCGACCGGCCATAGATATCGAGCAGATTCAGCTGCTCCATGCCCTCGCGGGCGCGCTCCGGGTCCATGAGTGATGGCAGCTGTGCCGGCATATAGAGGCCACGGCGTACCAGATAGGCACCGCGTAATTCATGCCCATAGGCGGCGAGCGCCAGCCCCTTTGGCAGTGCGGGAATTCGATTGAGGCCGGGCAGCCGGGCGAGTTGCCCGAATGCGCCGGTGTGGCGGAGCAGTGAGCCCATCGGCCCCAGCCTGCCAACCCATTGGGGAATAGACCGAAATGATGGGTAGCCGCCCAACAACTCGTCGCCGCCTAGTCCCGACAGTGCGGCCTTTAGACCCAGCGCACTGGTCGCCTTGGAAACGAACCAGCTGTTGATCCCGTCAATCGTTGGCTGGTCCATTTCCTGCAATATCTGCGGCAGGTCGGCATCAAACTCTGCCTTGTCGACGACATGGACGTGGTGATGATAGCCATAATGTCGGGCCACCATCGCTGCGAGCGGCACTTCATCGTCATGGCGTCCGGCATATTCGGCATAGCCCAGAGTCAGCGTGTGCACATTTTCGATGCCCGCATCACGCACCAGCCCCAGGATGGCACCGGAATCGACACCGGCGGACAGAAACGCGCCGACCGGCACATCGGCGCGGAGCAGCCGGAGCCGGACCGCCTCCTCCAAC
>CAZAWL010000182.1:0-4741 GCA_964488705.1 uncultured Sphingopyxis sp. | reverse complement strand
GACGACCGGGCGGTCCTCGATGCGATGGAGGCCGAGCACAGCGCTCTGCGGTGGATTGATGATCGGCGTCGACATGAGGCTGCCGAACACGCCGCCATTTGAAATGGTGAAGGTGCCGCCGGTCATGTCGGCCATGGTCAGCGTGCCGTCCTTGGCGCGCTTGCCAAAATCGCCAATCGCCTTTTCAATCTCGGCAAAAGACATGGCGTCGGCATTGCGGATGACCGGCACGACGAGGCCGTTGGGGGCCGACACCGCCACCGACACGTCGAGGTAATTGTGATAGACAATCTCGTCGCCGTCGATGCGCGCATTGACCGCCGGCACGTCGCGCGCGGCGAGCGCCGCCGCCTTGGTGAAAAAGCCCATGAAGCCGAGGCGCACGCCGTGCTTTTTCTCGAACAAATCCTTATATTTCGCGCGTGCTTCGATGACCGCGCTCATATCCACATCATTAAAGGTGGTCAGCAGCGCAGCGGTGTTTTGCGCATCCTTGAGGCGGCGTGCCACGGTCTGGCGCAGGCGGGTCATCTTGACCCGTTCCTCGGCCCGGCCCGGCTGCGCCGGTGCGGCAACGGCCATCGATGCCTGAGTCGCCGGGTCGGCTGCTGCCGGTTCACCCGCCCGCTTGGCGGCCTCGAGCACATCTTCCTTGGTCAACCGGCCGTCTTTGCCCGTCCCCACCACCTTGGCCGGGTCGATACCATGTTCGAGCACGGCCTTGCGCACGGCGGGCGACAGCGTCGTGGCGTCATGCGTCGTTGCGGCGGCGGCCGACGGCGCGACAGCGGCGCTGGCTGCGGCGGGGGCCGTCCGGGCCGCACCGGCGCCAGCCTCTACCTTCGCGATCAACGCGCCAACGGCCACCGTGTCGCCTTCGCTGACCAGATGTTGTCCCATTGTGCCGGCGACGGGGCTCGGCACTTCGACCGCAACCTTGTCGGTTTCCAGACTGACGATGGGTTCATCGGCTGCGACAGGGTCGCCCGGTTGTTTCAGCCATTGGCCGACCGTCGCTTCGCTGACGCTTTCGCCCAGCGCGGGAACGAGGACTTCAGTAGACATTGTATCTCTTCCTGTGTTCCCCCGCCGATGCGGGGGTCCAATGCATGATCTTCGACATGCGCCCCCGCCTGCGCGGGGACGCAAACGGCTAACCCTTCTTCTTTGTTCGGCGAATCTCGGCGCGGACACTCAGGCCCAGAGCATCCGCAACCAGCGCGCCCTGTTCGGTCTGATGTCGTGACATCAGCCCGGTCGCCGGTGATGCCGCGGACGCACGTCCGGCATAGCGCGCGCGCATGCCCTTTTTGCCTGCGGCTGCCAGCGCTACCTCAATTTCCGGCTCGACAAAGAACCAGGCACCATTGTTGCGCGGCTCTTCCTGACACCAGACAACCTCCTCCAGCTTTGGCATCCGCGCGAGGCGGACGGCCAGCGGGTCGCCGGGGAAGGGGTAAAGCTGTTCGATGCGGATCACGGTCGTGTCGGACAGCGCAGCAGCGTCGCGCGCCTCCATCAGATCATAGCCGACCTTGCCCGAACACAGGACGACGCGGCGGATGTCGCCATCGGCGGGCGGCGTGCGGTCGGACATGATGCGCCGGAAATGGCTGTCGCCGATGAAGTCGGCGCGTTCAGACACTGCCAGCTTGTGCCGGAGCAGCGACTTGGGCGTCATGATGATGAGCGGTTTGCGGAACGGACGCAGCATCTGACGGCGCAGGACGTGGAAATAATTGCTGGGCGTCGAGATGTTGCAGACCTGGATATTGTCGCCCGCACATAATTGCAGGAAGCGTTCCAGACGCGCCGAGCTATGCTCTGGCCCCTGCCCCTCATAACCGTGCGGCAACAGCATGACGAGGCCATTGGCCCGCAGCCATTTGGCTTCGCCTGCGGCAATGAACTGATCGATCATGATCTGCGCGCCGTTGGCAAAGTCGCCAAATTGCGCTTCCCACATCACCAGCGACTTGGGGTCGGCCATGGCATAGCCATATTCGAAACCGAGCACGCCATATTCGGACAGGGGGCTGTCGAGCACGTCGAACCGGCCATGCGGCACATGGGCCAGCGGGATGTACTTGCCCTCGTTCTTCTGATCGACCCAAACCGCATGACGCTGACTAAAGGTGCCCCGGCCGCTGTCCTGCCCCGACAGACGGACCTGATAGCCTTCGCTGAGCAGCGTGCCAAAGGCGAGCGCTTCTGCTGTCGCCCAGTCGAACACTTCGCCCGATTTCGCGGCAAACATCGCGGCGCGAGCATCGATAACGCGACGCAGCGTTTTATGCACTTCGACGATGTCGGGGACGGTCGTGATGGTTCGCCCGATACTGTCGAACAATTTTTCGGATACGCCGGTCGGAATATTGCGACGCGCGCTTTCGGGGTCGGCGGGCATGTGCAAGCCGGTCCAGCGGCCGGCAAACCAGTCCGCCTTGTTCGGCTTATAGCTTTTCGCCGCTTCGAAATCTTCCTCCAGCCGGGCAACAAAGCCCTGGCGCATGGCGTCGGCATCGCCACTGGCGATCGTCCCCTGTTCCTCCAGCCGCGCCTGATAACCGACCGAAACGGGCGGATGTTTGCGAATGCGCTCATACATCAGCGGTTGGGTAAAGCTGGGCTCGTCGCCTTCATTGTGACCGAAGCGGCGGTAACACCACATGTCGATGACGACGTCGCGGTGGAAGCGCTGGCGGAAATCGATCGCCAGTTTGCAGGCAAAGGTCACCGCCTCCGGATCATCGCCATTGACGTGGAGGATGGGCGCCTGAACGCCCTTGGCCACATCAGACGGGTAAGGGGATGATCTGGCAAATTGTGGGCTCGTCGTAAAACCTATCTGGTTATTGACGATGAAATGGATGCAACCGCCGGTATTATAGCCGCGGATGCCCATGAAGCCGAGGCATTCCCAGACGATGCCTTGTCCGGCAAAGGCGGCGTCGCCATGTATCAGCACCGGCAGAACCTGTTGATGATGTTCAAGGTCGCCGCGGATGGTCTGCTGCGCGCGGACCTTGCCGAGCACGACGGGGTTCACCGCCTCCAGATGCGACGGGTTGGGCATCAGCGACATGTGGACGCTGATGCCGTCAAATTCACGGTCGGTGGACGTGCCGAGATGATATTTCACATCGCCTGATCCACCGACATCGTCGGGGTTGGATGACCCGCCCGAAAATTCGTGGAAAATGGCCTTGTACGGTTTGGCCAGCACGTTGGCGAGGACGTTCAACCGGCCGCGATGTGCCATCCCGTAAACGATTTCGCGCACGCCATATTGGCCGCCATATTTGATGATCGCTTCGAGCGCGGGCACCATCGACTCGCCGCCATCGAGCCCGAACCGCTTTGTCCCGACATATTTGCGGGCGAGGAATTTTTCATACTCCTCGGCCTCTATCACCTTGTTCAGGATGGCCCTTTTACCTTCGGGCGAAAATTCGATGCCCTTGTCGGCCCCCTCCATACGATCCTGCAGGAAACGCCGTTCATCGACGTCCGCAATATGCATGTACTCGAGGCCGACCTTGCCGCAATAATTGGCGCGCAAGATCGCGACGATCTGACGGATGGTCGCCTTTTCAAGGCCAAGCACGCCGCCGAGATACACTTGTTTGTCGATGTCAGCGCCGACAAAACCATGATATTCGGGCGTCAGATCCGCCGGAATATCCTGTTTCTGGATACCCAGCGGGTCGAGGTCGGCGGCCAGATGCCCCCGCACGCGATAGGTGCGGATCAGCAACATGGCGCGAATGGAATCGCCCGCCGCCGCTGCAATGTCTGCTTCCGACGGCGCAGTGCCGCTGCGCGCCGCAGCCGCCTTTATCGCGACCTGCATCTGCGTCGGGTCGAGTGCGGCGGTCAGGTCGTCGCTGTCGGCCAGCGGCCAGCCGCTGCGTTGCCAGCTGGGACCGGTGTCGGGTTCGAATGGGGTTGGGTAATCCATCATCTGTTTACCGGCGAAAGCCGGTATCTCCTGCTAACAAATTTGGTCGAAAAGATCGTCCCATTTTGGGTTAAGCACCTCAATCAATTCAATTTTCCATTTGCGTTGCCATTCTTTGATGCGCAGTTCGCGTTGTCGTGCGTCCTGCACATCGTCGTGAAATTCGAACCAAACGAGCCGGGTGCACCGGTATCGCTTTGTAAACCCTTCAACCGCGCCGGTTCTGTGCTGCCAAACACGTCCCGGCAAATTGCTCGTGACACCGGTGTAGAGCACCCCATTTTTCCGATTGGTCATCATGTAGACCGCACCAGATGTCATGAGGCGTTGTCAGACCCCGGCTTTCGCCGGGGCACTGCCCCGCACCGCCCGCCTGCGCGGGGGCACAAAGGACAGAAACGGCTTCAAACGCGTTCCTTCAAGACCTCTACCAGAGTCGTGCCCAATTCCGACGGACTGGCCGACACGCGGATACCCGCTGCTTCCATCGCGGCGATCTTGTCTTCGGCGCCGCCCTGTCCACCAGAAACGATCGCTCCGGCATGGCCCATCCGCTTACCTGGGGGGGCGGTGGTGCCTGCGATGAACGCGGCGACGGGCTTCGTCATCTTCTCCTTGATGAACTGGGCGCCGCGCTCCTCGGCGCCGCCGCCGATCTCGCCGATCATGATGACCCCATGCGTGTCGGCATCCGCCTGGAACAGCTCGAGGACGTCGACGAAGTCCATGCCGCCGACCGGATCGCCGCCGATGCCGACACAGGTGGACTGTCCGATGCCT
>CAZAWL010000181.1:0-4816 GCA_964488705.1 uncultured Sphingopyxis sp. | reverse complement strand
TGTTCGATGTGCCCATCCGCGTTGACCGGACTGCCGGATGGCCTGAGGCGCGCCCTCGCTGGTAGCGATCAGCGTGGCGGTGGGGACGGCAGGAAATTGAGTGTGTCCCGCGTGAAATTGCCGCTGGTGTAACCCCAATAATAGAGCGCGAACAGCACCCCGCTGAGCAGCGTGACACGCAGCACGATACGCGCCGCTGGCACGCTGGCGGGTGCGCCCCGGTCCGCCCCGCTCACCGCGTCGGCCGCCCCGTCCTCGTCCGTACGGCGGCCATAAAAGGGCAGCACGATAAACAGGCTCAGGAACCAGAACAGGACATAGATTGCGAGTGCGGATGTCCAAAGCATGGTCAATCCCCCGTATCGAACATCAGCACGTCGACCACCGGCTTTTTGCCGGTCCATTCGGTGGCGCAGCGGCGAACCGCCAAGCGGATGGCCTCGCGGCGCTTGTCGTGCGACGGTGCGGTGTCGCGAGCCGCCGCCACCGCCACGTCGCGCGCTTCAGCCAAAAACTCGTCGCTGTCATCGGGGTCGATCGGCAGCCCGCGCTGGACAACGTCCGCCTCCCCATCATGCACGGCAACGACCATATGGCCGGATAGCGCCAAGCGGCGCCGTTCAACGACGGCAGCCCCGTCGGCAGCGGTAATCATGTCGCCGTCGAGCACCTGCCGCCCGGCGTGCACATGCCTGATGATTTTGGCTGGCCCCGGGGCCAGCTGGACCAATTGCCCGTTTTTCTGCACCAGCGCGCACGGCACCCCGCATTCGAGCGCAAATCGGGCCTGTTCCATCATGTGGCGCATTTCGCCATGGACGGGCACGAGCAATAGCGGGCGAACCCAGTCGTACATCGCGGCCAGCTCCGGGCGACCAGGGTGACCCGATACGTGAATATGCGCCTGCTTTTCCGTGACCGTTTCAATCCCGCGCTCCGCGAGCATATTCATGATGTGGCCGATGGCCCGTTCATTCCCCGGTATCTGTTTGCTGCTGTAAACGACCCGATCACCCCGCTCCAGTTTGATCGGGTGATTGCCCTCTGCAATACGTGCCAGGGCGGCTCTCGGCTCACCCTGCCCGCCGGTCACAATCATCATCACCTGATTGCGGGGCAGGCGCATGGCGCTGTCCCAGTCAACCGGGTCCGGAAAGTCGCGCAAATGCCCGTTGGCACGCGCGACCTCGACGATACGGTCGATGGATCGGCCGGCCACCACCAATTTTCGTCCGGTAGCTTCGGCCACGCGGGCCAGCGTATCGAGCCGGGCGGCATTTGACGCAAATGTCGTGACGACGACGCGACCACGCGCCTCCCCCACAACCCTGAGCAATCCGTCACGCACACTCGCCTCGCTGCCCGAAGGTTCGGCGTTGAACACGTTGGTGCTGTCGCAAACCAGGGCGAGGACGCCTTCGTCACCAATCGGCCGGATCGCCGCCTCTACTGCGGGCAAGCCCAATGCGGGGTCGTCATCCAATTTCCAGTCACCGGTGTGGAACACCCGGCCATAGGGGGTGGAAATGACAGCAGCGCACATGTCGGGGATGCTGTGGGCGAGTTGCACCAGCTGGATGGCGAATGGGCCGCATTGAAACTGTGCATCGAGCGCAACGACGGTGACTTTGACGCGATCGGCCAATCCTTCCTCGGCGAGTTTGCGCGCGACCAGCCCCGCGGTGAACCCATTGGCATAGATTGGCGCGCCGAGGTCCGCAGCGAGATAGGCCACCGCACCGATATGGTCTTCATGCCCATGCGTCAGCACGATCCCGGCCAGGTCTGCCTTGCGTTCTTCGATGAAGGCGGTGTCGGGCATGATGATGTCGATGCCCGGGTAATCACCATTGCCGAACGTCACACCGAGGTCGACCATCAGCCATTTGCCGTCGCAGCCATAAAGATTGAGGTTCATCCCAATCTCGCCAGACCCGCCGAGGGCAACGAACAGCAATTCTTTTGCCGGAGTGGTCATTGATCGCGCTTTCAGCCCTGTGAACGTTGGTGAAGTATGGCGATCCCGCGCAGGGTAAGGTCGGGGTCCACTGTGTCGAATAAATGGCTATGCGCCTGGAACAGGGTGGCCAATCCGCCTGTCGCGACGACTTTGACGGGCCGCCCGATTTGCGCCTTCATCCGCGTCAGCAACCCTTCGATCATCGCGACATAGCCCCAGTAGATGCCAATTAACATCTGGCTCTCGGTCGTGCGCCCGATGACGCTTTCATCGGCCGGCGCTTCTATCGCAATGCGCGGCAGCTTGGCCGCTGCGCTGACCAGCGCGTCGAGCGACAGGTTCAGGCCCGGCGCGATGATGCCGCCCATATAGGCCCCGCGGTAATCGATATGATCGAGCGTCGTCGCCGTTCCAAAGCTGATGGTGATGAGGTCGCCGCTGTGCGCGGCATGGGCGGCGATGGCATTAACCGCGCGATCCGCACCGACCGCCTGCGGTTCGTCGACGTCGAGTGCAATGCCCCAGTCATAAGGCGGGCGACCGGCGACGCCAGCCTCCACGCCAAAATATTTGGAAGCCAGCAGTTGCAGATTGTGAAGCGCCCGGGGCACCACCGTCGCAATCAACACATGGGTCACGTCAGAACGGGCGAACCCTTCGAGTTCGAGCAGCTGAATCAGCCAGACCGCATATTGGTCGGCCGTACGCCGCGCATCGGTCGCAACCCGCCAGCGCGCGCGCACCTCCAGCCCGTCGAACAGCGCGAACTTGATATTGGTGTTGCCTGCATCAATCGCCAACAACATGACCGGCCCCCTTCATCCTTGCGATGTCATCCTCAGACGCCTGTTGCACGTCGCCCGCGTAAATAGCGTGTTGCCGACCATCGGGAAGCCGCAACAGCAAGGCGCCATTCCCGTCTAGGCTTTCGAACGCCCCGGTCAATCCGGCGTGCGGCCCTTCGCTGATCGTCAGCAAGGTTCCAACGCGGTGAGCCCGCATCATCCACGCGGCAAGAATCCGGATCGGCCATTCGCCACCACGCCAGCGCGCCAACCAGTCCGCAAATTGGCGCGCGAGTTGCCGGGCAAAGTCGTCGCGACCGATGCTTAGCCCGACATCGGCCAGAGCTATCGTTTCCCGCCCGTCAATCTGTGGCGCCGAACACAGATTGACACCGACACCGACCACGACGGTATCCTGCACCCGTTCCGCCAATATCCCGGCCACTTTCCGCCCCCCCAGCAGGAGGTCGTTGGGCCATTTAATGTGGAGAGCAGGCGTGTGCACGCCGTCGCCCGCCGCCAGCACCGCTTCGATTGCGGCGTGGACGGCCACCCCAGCCAGCAAACCCAAACTATGGGGTGGCGGGTCACCATCGCGCAGATGCACCGGTGTTGAGCCCATGAAATTGCCGTAACCGTCATGCCAAACGCGGCCGGCCCTGCCGCGACCGGCACTTTGCCGGTCGGCAACGCGCCAGCATCCCTCGCCCATCACCCCCTGACCGGTGGTGGCAGCCAGCACCAGATCCGCATTGGTCGATGCAGTTTCGGCAATGACGTCGATACGGATTTCGGTCAGAGCAGCGAACCCGCGGCACGCACCGCCGCATCAGTCAACGGCGCGACAACGACAAAGCCGATGACACTGACAAAGGCGGCAGCGGCCGCGATCACGACACGTTCCATGCCGCCGCCCGCTGCCGGGAACTCAACGCCCGATGGCGCGTCGAACAGCATCACCTTGATGACCCGCAGATAATAGAATGCGCCAATGACCGACGCGATCGCGCCGATAATGGCGAGCGGAACCAGCCCCGCACCGATCGCGGCCTGAAACACCATCAATTTTGGCCAAAAGCCAAATAGCGGCGGGATCCCCGCGAGGCTGAACATGAAAATGCTGATGGCGGTGGCGAGCCCGGGGCGCTGTTTCCACAAACCGGCCAGCGCACTCATATCTTCGACCATCGCGCCCGAGGCGTCGCGCAATTGCAGCACGGCGAGGAAACTGCCCAATGTCATCACGACATAGACGGTCAGATACACCAAGACGGAGACGACGCCGGCATTGTTGGCGGCGGCGAGGCCGATCAGGATAAAGCCGATATTGGCAATCGAGCTATAGGCCAACAGCCGCTTGATGTTGCGCTGGCCGATCGCTCCGACCGCCCCCAGCACCATTGACGCGATCGACATGAATATGATGATCTGCTGCCAGGCTGGCACAGCGAGCGCAAAGCCTTCCATGCACACGCGCGTCAGCAACGCCATGCCCGCCACCTTTGGCGCGCTCGCGAAAAAGGCGGTAACCGGGGTTGGTGCCCCTTCATACACGTCCGGTGTCCACATATGGAACGGCACGGCGCTGATCTTGAACGCGAGACCGGCAACCACAAAGGTCAGCCCGAACAAGAGCCCGAGCCCGGGGTCGCTGGTGAAGGCGATGGCAATGCTGGCATAGCCCGTCGATCCGGCAAAGCCGTAGAGCAGCGATATGCCGAACAGCAGCATGCCCGACGCCAATGCACCGAGCACGAAATATTTCAGCCCAGCCTCGCTCGCCCGGCTGTCGGTACGCATAAAGCTGGCCAAAACATAGGCCGACAAGCTGTTGAGCTCGAGCCCGATATACAGCGCCATCATGTCATAGGCGCTGACCATGATCGCCATGCCCAGTGCCGCAAAGACAACCAGGACCGGGTATTCGGGACGATAGCCCTCGCCCGCGAAAAAGCGAGGCGCGGCCAGCAGCGCGATAATTGCCGAACCGAAAATCAGATATTTGGCATAATCGGCAAACGCATCGACACGCTGCGCCAGACGCTCGCCTTCGCCTTCGAGGCGAGCCTGA
>CAZAWL010000180.1:0-4884 GCA_964488705.1 uncultured Sphingopyxis sp. | reverse complement strand
TTAGGGGAAGGGCGGCTGCATGCACTTGTCCGATTATGTCTAGCCGACGCTGGTCTATCTGCACATCCTGCTGTTCGTTCTGTGGCTGGGCGGGGATGTGGGCGTGTTCCTGTTGGGTCAGCATTTTCGCAAGCGTGATCGCTATACGCTCGACCAGCGCGTGGCGTTGCTGCGGTTGCTGGTTATCGTCGACCTGTTCCCGCGTGCGGCCTGGGCCTTGATGGTGCCGATGGCGCTGACCGTGTCACTGGTCGGCGGCTGGTGGCCGGTCTTTCCAGCGGCTGTGTGGATCAGCTGGGCGATTGCGGCCTTTTGGCTGTGGCTGATATTTGATGCCCATGCCCATGATATGACGCCCCGCGCCGCCCGTAACCGACGCTGGGAGGGGTGGCTGCGGTATCTGTTGTGCGCGGGCTTTGTGCTCCTGGGCGCGGAATCGCTGGCCACCGGTCACCCTATCGGGCCGCCGTGGCTGGCGCTTAAGGCGCTCCTGTTCGGGGGGATTTTTGCGGCCGCGATCATGATCGATCTGCGCTTCAAACCGGTCGGTCCACAGCTGGCAACGCTGCTCTCACAGGGGTCGTGGGACGCGACGGAACTGCCGCTGCTGGCGACGATGAACCGCACACGGCGTTGGGTTTGGGTCGTTTATCTGCTGTTGCTGGTGGTTGCGTGGCTCGGTGTCGTCAAGCCGGTGCCATGATGTCACACTTGTCCGGACAAAAATGCCGGACATGCAAAATTTGTCTGGACAACTTCACCTCACTCGCCCCAAAAGACGGGCAGCATTGGGGAATGTTTGAGTTGGGAGGAAATCATGGTGCGTTCGTTCCGGGGAATCTTGTTGGCAGCGTCGATCCTGACGCCTGGCGTTGCGATGGCACAGACTGCGCCGGCCGCAGCCAGCGCCGAAGAGGACGAGGGCGGCATCCGCGATATCGTTGTGACGGCCCGCAAGACAGAGGAAACGCTGGCCGATTCTCCGGTCTCCGTGTCGGTCATTACCGGCGATCAGATCGCCCAGACCGGGCTCAATTCGATTGACGATTTCGCGCGAACGGCGACCGGCATCAGCTTTAGCCAAGCCTTTGGCCGCACCACCGACCGACCTGTGATTCGTGGCCAATCCAACGTGCTGGCAGGCGTTCAGGCCGGCGTCGAAACCGGCGCGGCCTATTTCATCGACGGCGTTTATTATCAGGGCGACATTCAGGGGTTTGACCCGCTGTCGATCGAGCGGGTCGAGATTATCAAGGGGCCGCAATCGGCGCTGTATGGTCGGAACACCTATGCAGGGGCGATCAACTATATCACCCGTGCGCCGACCGACCGGCTGACCATTTCGGGTCGCGCCCGCGCCGCGGAACATGACGAATATGAACTGGCCGGGTCGATTTCCGGGCCGATCATTGCCGATGTGCTCGGCTTTCGTCTTGGCGGCCGCTATTACACCTATGGCGGCGAATATACCAACCAGCTGACCGGGCGCCGGGTGGGCGACGAAGAAACGCTGTCGGGTTATCTGACCATTCAGCTCGACCCGACGTCGGACATCAGCATGCGCACCCGCGTCAGCTACCAGCGCGACGATGACGGTCCGCTGGCGCTGTTTTTGCAGGGTGCGGCGGACAATAACTGCCTGCCCGGCTTCCGGTCCGCCAATTTCCGCGCCGCTTCGCCATTTGTGCCCGGCGCGCCGGCCATTTTGACGTCGACCAACCAGAACCAGTATTTTTGCGGCGTCATCCGCCCGCAGCCGAACAATGTGCAGCTCAATACCGACCCGATCCCGGTCAGCACCGCGCTCGGCACGCGTGACGGCACGGCCTATGACGGCATCTTCAACCGTCAATGGAACATCACCAACACGCTCGATTGGGACATTGCCGGTTCGGGTTGGGTGCTGCACAGCCTCACCGGCTATCGCCGCAACACCAACCTGTTCGGCACCGATTCCGATCACAGCAACGCATTTGCCTATTTCGGTGCTGTCCCTGCGGCCAACACCGACCCGGAACCCGCCTTTGCCAATACCAACCGTGACGAACAGCGTGATTTCAGTCAGGAGCTGCGCATCAGCAGCCCCGACGACGCGCCCATCCGTTTTGTGCTGGGCGGCTATTATTTCCGGCAGCGGTTCCAGACGGTCGATATTACCTTTGCCAGCGGCACGGCCGGCCGCGCGCTCGGCACCGATGCGTCGCAATATGCAACCATCGAAAACTGGGCTGCCTTTGGCCTCGTCGAATGGGACATCACCGACAGCCTGTCGATCACCGGTGAACTGCGCTATGCAGAAGAAACCAAGACGATTATCGACCGCACCTCTGCCACCTCGATTTTCTGCGCGGGGGAGGCTGGTCGTGCGGCCCTGTTCGGATTCACCGGCACGTGCCAGCCGGCCGGCGTATTCGACGGATGGGACCCGCGTGTCACCGTCAATTACACGACGCCGGGCGGAACGTTGATCTATGGCGTGTTCGCCACCGGGCGCAAACCGGGCGGATTCAACGGCACCGCCGGGGTCACGGCAACCGCGCAGACCGGAACCAATTTCATCAACTATGCGCCTGAACGGTCGCGTGGCGGTGAAATCGGCATAAAGTTCGACGCGCTCGACCGGACGCTGCGCATGGCGGTGGCCGGTTTCTACAACGACCTGTCGAGTGTCCAGTTGACCACGGCCATCCCCAACCCTGCGGGCACTGGCGCGCTGACATCCATCGTCAATTCGGGCGGCGATGCCATTACCCAGGGCCTCGAAATTGAAATCACCGCGGCACCGTCGCGCGAACTGTTGTTCAATTTCGGCGTGTCCTATGTCGACGCCCATTTCACCAGCGGCTGCGACACCGACGAATTCATCTTCCGCTCCGGCGGCCTGCGGCCCAATTTCGACACCCGCAACCCGACCGCAGCGGGGCTGGCACTGTGCGATATTTCGGGCAACCGCCTGCCGCTGGGCTCGCCCTGGCTGGTCAATGGTTCGGTCAATTATGAACGTGAAATCGGCAACAATGGCCTGTCATTCTATTTCAACAGCAATTTCAGCTATGAAGCGTCGAAATATGTGCAGGTCCATAATCTGGCCGAAACCGGCGACACGTTTCTGCTGAACGCGAGGTTCGGGGTGCGGACCGATAATTTCACCATCGCGCTGTTCGGACGCAATCTGACCAACGAAGACTCGATCCCGCTGGCCACGCGCTGGTTCGACCTGCGCTATGGTGCCGGGACGCGTGGGCTGCCGGCTGCATCGACGGTGACCTTTGACGGTCGCCCGGCGCAGATCGAAACCGGGTCGCCGCGCGGATTCTTTGGTGCACTGCGTCGCGGTCGCACCTTTGGAATCGAAGCGACGGTAAACTTCTGACGTCCGCCTAACCCCTCTCTCCGACGGAGCTTGGCCCGTCCGCATCATGCGGGCGGGCCATTTTTTTGGCGACGCGGCGGTGCTACCGCACGCCAGGGCGGCGCTATTGCCGGGACAGGATAGTGCGCGCCGCGTTTTCGGCGCTCTCCAGCGCGCCCTCCATGCCGGCGGCGGCAATGGCAAGATGCTCCCCCGCGAAGTGGAGGCGCTGGCCACTATGGCGCGTGGCCGCTGCCAGTGTCGCCGCCTGTCCAGTGCCGATGTGGTGATAGATGGCGCGCGCCCCGGCCTGTTTCTGCCAGCTGAACAGCCGCAACACCTGCAGCTTGCCGGCGGCCGACGGCCGCATCGCCTCGATCCGCCGGATGATGGCATCGGCCGCCGCGGTCGGTGCCATGCGGTCAAGCAGGTCCGCACCCGGACCGGTGGTCCACAGCTTGAGCATGGGCGGGTGGTCGCCCAGCACAAAGACGCGGCCGATCAACGGATCGTCGGTCCACAATGTTTCTGCCTCCCCATCCTCGCGCCAAAAGGGGCTGGTGGCCGACAGGTAGGCAAAGCTGGCGCGCGTGTAGGCGAGGCTGGGGATGAGGGTCGCAATGCCGAGCGCAAGTGGCCCGGTGATCGGCAAATGGCGTAGCGCGGCAAAGGGGATGGTGCACAGCACATGTCGTGCGTGGATGGTGCCCTGATCGGTTGACACCGCGACATGGCCGGTTTCTTCGGCGATGCCGGTCACGCGCTGATTCAATCTGATTGGCGAGGTGAGGCGGTGCCCCATGGCTTCGGGTAATGCTTGCGATCCGCCGGCGATCAGCCCGGTTGGTCCCGGGCCAGCGCGGAAAATGGCCAGGCTGCGGGCCATCGACAGCACCGACATTTCCGTCACATCGTTGCCGTTGAGGTTGGCCCCGATCAGCCGGACGGCTTCGTCACTCGCGCCGTGCGCCCGCAATGCTGCGGCATAGCTGATGTCCAGCGCCGGGTCGCTGTCGCGCCACGCGTCGGGGGCGGCGAGTTGCGGCAACGCGCCACCATGGTACCTGGCGAGGGCGAGCGGCAGCTGCTGACGCTCTGCGCCGACGAGCTGGTTCACATCCGCGCCCGGCCAATCGGCGGCGCGGACCGTACGCCCGCGAATGTTGAATAGTGCGCTGCCGCTGTCGACCGCCCCGGCTCCGGCCCCTTCGCCCCCGGTAATCGCGATGCCAAGATCGGCGGCGATGGCCCGCAGGCGACGATAGCCTTGCCCGACCTGAATGCCCCCGGCTTCAGGTGCACCTGGCAGATCGCGCAACGTGTGCAACCGGCCGCCAAGCCGCGCCTCTCCCTCAATAACAAGCACGCGCAATCCGGCACGTTCGAGCAGCGACGCTGCATGCAGTCCGGCCAACCCCGCACCGATGACGATGACATCAGCCTGAGTCTGCGCCCAGCCAGGACGCGGCGCGGCACCGGCGATCAGCGCCGCCGACAGCCCGCCGATAACGGCGCGGCGGTTTGGTCGCGGC
>CAZAWL010000179.1:2774-4884 GCA_964488705.1 uncultured Sphingopyxis sp. | reverse complement strand
CTATTGCCTGCCGATGGCGCACCGCCGGTGGGGTGGCTCGTCCCGCTGGCGATCTGGGCGGTCGCTTATGGGCTGCGCGGCATAGTGTGGCACCAGTTGATCGACAGAGACAATGACGTGACCGCACAGGTGTCGAGCCTGGTGGTGCGGCATCCGCCCGAGCGTATCCGGTGGCTGGCCCGTTGGCTGATCTTTCCATTGGAATGCACCGCATTGGTCATCATCCTCTGGCACCTGAACCTGCCGGTCGCATGGGGTGCGCTGGGCCTGTATGCGGCGATCCTGATCGGCAAAATCATCTATTTTCAGATGCGACCGACCATCGTCGACAGTCCCCCACGCTATTTCATCTTGCTGCAAGACTTTTACGTCGTGCTTTGGCCCCTCGCCCTGTTGATCGGCGCATATCGGGACAATGCTTCGGCGCTGTTGCCGCTGTTGCTGCACACCCTCCTGTTCAGCCGGGCCATCGGCCTGTTGGCGTTTGACGTCGGGCGCATCGTCATCCGCTGCCTGCGCGGCCACCGGTATCGCCGTGGGGAGCGCCCTCCGCACTTGTTTGAGTAGATCGGAAGCCCTTGTTCGACAGGCCTTTGCGTCGGGCCGACCTTGTGCCAGACTGCAGGCCTGCCAAAGCGAGAAACCAGCCATGCTTGTCGAAACCCTGCCACCCGTTGCGGCATCGCTCCAGCCGAGCAACCACCCCTATTTGAACGGCGCGTGGACGCCGCAACATGAAGAGGTGACGGCTACGGACCTCGACGTCATTGCCGGGCGCATCCCCGACGACATTGACGGCCTCTATGCCCGCAATACGGAAAATCAGCTGCACCAGCCGCTGGGCCGATATCATCCGTTTGATGGCGACGGCATGATCCACCAGATCGCCTTTGCCGGCGGCCGGGCCGATTATCGCAACCGCTTTGTCCGCACCCGCTGCTTTCAGGCGGAACAGACGGTTGGTGGGTCGCTCTGGGGCGGGCTGATGGACCCTGCCGGTACGTCGCTGCGTCCTGGCTTTGGCGCGCATGGTGGCCTGAAGGACAGTTCCAGCACCGACATCATCTGCCACGGCGGCAAATTGCTCTCGACCTTTTACCAATGCGGGGAGGCGTATATGCTCGACCCGCTGACACTTGAAACGCTCGGCCTTGCGCCCTGGGTGCCGCTCGACGGCATCTCTGCCCACAGCAAAGTCGACGAACGCACCGGCGAGCTGCTGTTCTTCAACTATTCCAAACATGCCCCCTATATGCATTATGGCGTCGTCAGCCGGGCCGGTGTCCTGACCCATTATGTCCCGGTACCGCTGCCCGGACCGCGGCTGCCGCACGACATGACATTCAGCGAAAACTGGACGATTTTGAATGACTTGCCACTATTCTGGGACCGTAATCTGCTCGCCCGCAATATCCACGCCGCGCGGTTGCACGACGGCCTGCCATCACGTTTTGCGCTGATACCGCGCCACGGCAATGCCGGGGACATCCGCTGGTTCGAGGCAGAGCCGACCTATATCCTCCACTTCCTCAACGCGTACGAAGATGGTGACGAGGTGGTGATGGACGCCTATTTTCAGGACGAACCCCAGCCGCGGCCGCTGCCCAATGATGACGGCTATGGACATATGATGGCCTATGTCGACGAACATAGTTTCAAGCCGCGGCTGCACCGCTGGCGCTTTAACCTGGCCGACGGCACGACCCGCGAACAACGGCTGGATGACCGGACCATCGAATTCGGCATGATCAACCAGCGTCATGCCGGCCAGCGCCATCGTTTTGTCTATTCGACCACCGCAAAGCCGGGCTGGTTCCTGTTCAACGGTTTTGTGAAGCACGACCTCGAGACCGGGCAATCCTGGGAATGGATGCTGGAGGATGGGCGGTACGGCAGCGAGGCACCCTTTGCCCCGCGGACGGGCGCGCGATCAGAAGATGACGGTTATCTGGTCAGCTTTGTTACCGACGAAAATCGTGGCACATCCGAATGCATCCTCATCGATGCACAGCGGGTGGAAGCCGGGCCGGTATGCCGTATCGCCCTGCCCCACAAGATATCGAGCGGCACACATAGCCACTGGGTGGAACGCAGCCACTTGTAGATCTAG
>CAZAWL010000179.1:0-2674 GCA_964488705.1 uncultured Sphingopyxis sp. | reverse complement strand
AGTCGGCTGTGCGCCCCGTCAACATTCGACGACGTTAACCGCGAGCCCGCCCTGGCTCGTTTCCTTATATTTCGACGACATGTCCTGCCCGGTTTGCCGCATCGTTTCGATAACCTGGTCGAGGCTGACGCGAAGCTGATCGGGCGCGTTCAGCGCCAGCCGCGCCGCATTGACCGCCTTGACCGCGCCAATCGCATTGCGCTCGATACACGGGATCTGCACCAGACCGCCGACCGGGTCACAGGTCAGGCCGAGATTATGTTCCATGCCGATTTCCGCAGCGCTCGTGACCTTGAGCGGGGACGCCCCCCATAGCGCAGCCAGGCCGGCAGCGGCCATCGAACAGGCGACGCCCACTTCCCCCTGGCAACCCATTTCTGCACCGGAGATCGATGCGCGCTGCTTGTACAGCAGGCCGATGCCACCGGCGGTGAGCAAAAAGGTCCGCACCGCCGCCACATTGCGATCACCCCGATTGCAATAATGGCGGATCACCGACGGGATGATACCCGCCGCGCCATTGGTCGGCGCGGTGACCACCTGACCGCCCGCCGCATTCTCTTCATTCACCGCCATGGCATAGACGTTGAGCCAGTCGAACAATTGCTCCTGCTCGTTCGACAGCGGCATAGTGCATAATTTCTGCCACATCGCTGGCGCGCGTCGTTTGACCTTGAGCGAGCCCGGCAAAAAGCCCGAGGCATTCAGCCCCCGGTCGATGCAGGCCGCCATGACGGCGGCAATATGGTCGAGCGCGGCGTCGGTTTCGCTGCGCGGGCGGACCGCATCCTCATTGGCATAGATGACATCGTGGATGGCGAGCTTTTCGCGATCACAGATGGCCAGCAACTCCGCAGCGCTGGCAAAGGGAAAGGGGACGCTATGCCCGGTTGTGATGATGTCGTCGCGCGTCGGCGTTTCGAGCTGGCGTCGCGACGCGACAAAACCCCCGCCGGTCGAGTAATATTCCCCATCGGCTATCACCGCGCCCGCTGCATCCATCGCGCGCAGGATCATGCCGTTCGGGTGCAGGTCGGGCACCACGTCATAGCATAGGCGGATATCGGTTTCGGGATCAAAGCGGATCTCCGCTTCGCCGCCGAGCGACAAAATCCGCTGCCCCTCTATGGCTGCAACAATGGCATCGGCCGCATCGGCGTCGATCGTTTCGGGCTCAAATCCCGCCAGACCCAATATGACCGCCTTTGGCGTGGCATGCCCGACGCCCGTGAGCGCCAATGACCCCAGCAAGTCCACTTCAACCCGCGCCACCTGACCCATTAGTCCACGGCGCGACAAGCCGCGGACAAAGCGGCAGCCGATCCGCATCGGTCCGACCGTGTGAGAGCTGGACGGACCAATGCCTATCCTGAACAGGTCCAGCACGGACAACATAGACGGTGTAACTCCCCCGTGTGTCAGGCCGCGTCGCATCCGCGCCTGATCGATCGCCCTGCCCTATAGCGCCGAAGCAACCGCCGCGCATCTGATCTGTTGAAGCCTATGCACGGAGGCGTAGGGGGCGGCGCTGGCCGGGCTGGCATTGGGCTGCAGTTTTTTCGGGCACTGCCTCCGAACGACAGAGGCCCAGCGCACCCGATGGCCGGTTGCTCCACCGCTCTTTTCCGCTATTGTCCGGACAAATTTTTGGGGACGGGCCATGGCCAGCCAGAGCAATTTCAATCTGCCCGATGCACTGCGGGCGAGCGGTGCGGTCGTGCACAGCGACCCGGCGACGCTCGATTTTTTCGCACACGACATCTTTGCGCGCGGGGCCACACCCGCTGCGGTCGTGCAACCGGGCGACGTGGGGCAACTGTGTGCAGCCGTGCGCATCGCGACGGACATGGGCCATGCCGTCATCCCGCGCGGCGGCGGCATGAGTTACACCGCCGGTTATACGTCCTCCGCGCCGGGACCGGTGCTGTTCGACCTGTCGGCGATGAATCGCGTCGTTGACATCAACCGCACCGACATGACGGTGACAGTCGAACCCGGCTGCACCTGGGCGAGCCTGTATGAAACGCTGCGCCCCCTGGGGCTACGCACACCCTTTTGGGGGCCGTTGTCGGGTCGGACCGCCACAGTCGGCGGCGCAATGAGCCAGAACAGCCTGTTCTGGGGCAGCGGACGCCATGGCACGGCGGCCAATAGCTGCACCGCCATCGACATTGTCCGCGCCGACGGCGGGTTGATGCGGGTCGGTCACGCGACCACACGGCCCTATGGCCCGGACATGGTCGGGCTGTTCCTCGCCGACACCGGCGCGCTGGGCATGAAGGCCGCGATCACACTGCGCTTGCTCACCGAAGCACCCGCCCATCAACATGCCAGCTTTAGCTTTGCGGATCATGAGGGGCTGCTCGCCGCGATGGCAGAGATTGACCATGCCGGCATCAGCACCGAAAGTTTCGGTTTCGACCCCCGGCTGAATGCCATCCGGATGCGCCGCGACAGCCTGTCGAGCGACGCCAAGGCGCTGGTGGGCATGATGAAGGCGCAGGGGTCGCTCAGCAAGGCGTTGAAAGAAGGGCTGCGCGTCATCAGTGCCGGACGCGATTTTCTGGACGAAGCGCAATTTTCGCTCCACGTCCTGGCCGAAGGGCGGATTCAGGCCGCAGCCGAGGCCGACGCGAGCTGCTGGAGAATCGTGTCGAACGCCGCCCGGACCGCC
>CAZAWL010000178.1:0-4922 GCA_964488705.1 uncultured Sphingopyxis sp. | reverse complement strand
GGCCGCAGGCCTGCGCCCAACGCCGTAACCAGTATCGCCAGCAGTGTCATTGCGGCGACAATGATGATGCCGTGCGCGGGGCGCATGGGCCGCACGGGCGTCAGGTCAGCGACCAGATCGTCAATCGACAATTGTGCCGCCCGTTGATGGGGAGGGAGTTTGTTCATCGTCATTCACTTTCAACCAGCGCAGCCAGTTTCTTGAGGCCGCGGTGTATATTCACTTTTACCAGAGATTCCGACTGCCCGGTGCGTTGGGCTGCCTCGGCAATCGACAATCCTTCGATACGTACCAGCGTTATCGCTTCATTCTGTGCCGGGTTGAGCAGTGCCAGCAGCCGGTCAATGCTGACCTGCGCAGCCACAACCTCATCGTGCGATTCAACCGATAAATCGTCGCTCAGCGTGGTCGTTGCCGCGCGATAGGTCTGACGCAGTCGGTCGATCCACCGATAGCGCGCGATCGCCGCCAGCCAGGGCAAAAAGGGTCGCGACGGGTCGTAGGTCGCGCGTTTGCGGTGCACCGACACCAGCGTTTCCTGGACCAAATCATCCACCTCTTCTGGTGCTATGCGTTGCGAAAAAAACCGGCGTAACCAAATCTGTGACGCGTCGAGCACCGATCGGTAGGCGGCGGCATCGCCCGATTGGGCTTTGGCCATCAGGCCCACCAAAAGGGTGTCGGAAATCTTCACTGCGAAGCCATGCCACCGCGTGGGGCAAAGAGGCGGTCAACCGACAGGCTGCCCGGCCCCTTGGCGATGATCCAACCCAGCGCGGCCACCCAGAAAATATGGACGTTCCACGCATCAGGATAGACAAAGGTCTGAATCACCAGTGTCATGCCCAAGAGGCCGAGCGCGGCAAAGCGCGAACCCAGACCGATGAACAACATGGCAGGCAGCAAATGCTCCATCGCTGCAGCCATAGGGGCCGCGACTTCTGGCGACAATAATGGCAGGCGATATTCGTCGCGGAACAGGTCAACCGTCTCGGGACGCAGCGCCCAGCCGTCCACCTTGGTCTGGCCGCTGTTCCAGAACACAAAACCGATGCCGATGCGCGTCAACAGCAACAGCAGCGAATCCGGAATCCGGCCCAGCAGATCGAAAAGATCACGAACGCGTGCGAACATCATTAATCCCCTGTCTGGATGCCGCCGCAATCGATCAACCGCATCATGGCGCCGATGGCTGTGGCATCATCATAGTCTGCCACCATGTTCGCCATCAAATCGCCAAAGGTTACAGGGCGGTCCAGTCGCGTCCATGCCGCAACCACGGCGTCATCGACTGCGGTGCAGCGCACCGTCAGGTCGGGACGCGACAGCAGCAGAGCAGCGGCTGCTTCGCCGTCGATCATCGCGTGGGTGCAGAGCAGGGACGTCGCCCCATGCATGCTGGCCGCGACGTGGCGGGTCATCGGCATCGACACCAGCTGCGCCGGGTCGGTGGGCAATGCCTCCCGGCTGACCGGCGGCACATCGGGGGCGTGATAGGCTTCGAGAAAGGCGAGGTCAAAGCGCGCGACCGCCACCAGGTCGGCGGGGTGACCGGTCCGTTCGAGCCAGTGCGGAAAGTCGTCACCTATCCGGTCGAGCGCAACGTCGACCCCCCATCCGTCCTCCACATATCGGCGGCTGGCGGTGTTGAAAGCGGCATCGCCCATGGCGCTGCGGCAGGTCGGAAACACATCCTCCATCGCCACCAGCCGGCCGTGCGAAATCGTATTGGCATAGGCTGCCATCGCCAACAGATTATAGGCAGGCTCTCCGGCGAGGAGGCCGTCCGGCATCGCATCCGGCCCCTCGCGCAGGGCGCGGGCAAAGCCGCCTTGCGATTCAGCTAGCGAGGGCATGGGTCGCACCGGTCAATATGCGGTCCGCGCGGGCCACTTCGGCTATCAATGTGGCAAAATCGGGCACCGCATTGTCGCGCTCGATGAGCGTGGGTTTCGGCCCGGCCCTGCCGATAAAGGCGGCATAATGCGCCCAGCATTCGTCGCTGACTGGCGACCCATGATCGTCGATCGCAATGACGCCGACATCATGCGCCTCGCGCGTGTGGCCGGCGAGGTGGATTTCGCCGACCAGATCGGCGTCGATGGCGTCGAGATAGTCGCCGACCGCGATTCCGGTGTTGACGCTGCTGACGATCACATTGTTGATGTCGAGCAGCAGGCCGCAACCGGTTTGCGCACACAGCCGGTGCAGAAAATCGACTTCGTGCATCCTGTCGTCGCGAAACGCAACCATGCGCGAAGGGTTTTCGACCAGCATCTGACGGCCAAGCCGGTCCTGTACGATGCTGATCGATGCGGCCAGCCGGTCCAGGCTCTCCTCCGTATAGGGGAGTGGCAACAGGTCGGGAAAGGTTTCGGTGCCGGAGCGCGACCAGCTCAGATGGTCGGAAACGCTGGCGGCCGGCACATCGGCCATCAGCCGTGCCAGCATGTCGAGTTGATGCAGGTCGGGGCCGTCCGCAGACCCCAAAGACAGGCCCGTCGAATGAAAACTGACTGGCAACGCATCGGCGATACGCGCCAGCCAGTGGCGGCTAGGGCCGCCGGCGTGGAAGAAATTCTGGGGGTGAATTTCTACCCACAAAGGCCGGACAGCCGCTGATAGTCCCTCCAGCAGGGGGGCATAGTGCTGGGGTTTGATGCCGACCCCGGCGCGCTCTGGGAGCTTTGCGGGGGTCGGATTCGAGGTGGGAATCAACGCGACTGTCCGGCAGGTAGCGGGAGACGCTTAGCTGCGCGGGCGCGGCGCCGCGTTGCCAGCATGGGCTTCGAGCGTGCCGCCCATGCGCACGCAGGTTCCGCGAGCAACATATTTCCAGGCATTGCCCTGATAATCGACGGTGGACGTGCCGGCGCAGCTCGTGCCCGGGCCAGCAGCGCAATCATTTTGACCACGCAGCGAAACGCCATAGCAGCGCTCACGGGCGGTCTGCTTGCTGTTGTCGCCGCTCTGGGCGACGGCGGCGGCGGTGCCGATGCCGGCGGTGGCGATGACCGCGGCGGCGATCGTCGAGATGCGAAGTGCGTTGTTCATGATTTTTCCTCCAGGATGGTGTCAGGGATGACATCGTCTGGTTCGCGGCCGTCGCGCGGCTGGTTACAGCGGCGCACGCACCCACGAAAAAATTATCGTCATGCCCCCGGTGCATTCGACTGCGACCAGATCGCTTTCATTCGCATAGAGTTGCGCGCGCATGAGTCGGTGGCCTAGAGCGGTAAGATGACATCAGATACTGCGCCGCAAATGTGGGTATTGCATGGTACCGGGGTTTCGCTGGTGCTGGAATCGCCGGGTGCGGATGGCCTCTGCGCGGCCCCCATCTGGCGCTATTTCGGACCGCGGCTGGGCAGGGCCGCGCTGCCGGTTCCGCGCATCTATGACGGTGAGCGCACCCCCACGTTTCACGTTGATGCGGTAACCGCGCTGCGTGTGGTGCCGGTGCAGGACGGCGGCTGGTTCGGTGCGCCCGCGCTGCTCGCGCATCGTGACGGAATGTCTGTGGGACAGGGGTGGAGCCGCTGCACCGTGGTCGAGGACGCCGACGCCAATGCACTCCATATCCTGCTGGTTGATACGCCCTCGTCGCTCAGCCTGCAGCTGTCGGTCGGCATCGACCCGGTTAGCGACGTCGTGACGTTGCAATCGCGGCTGACTAACGAAGGGGCCGGCATAGTTGACGTGCAATGGCTCGCGGCGGGGACATTGCCGTTACCGGCGGACGCCGACCGCGTCACCAGCTGGCACGGGCGCCACAGCGCCGAATTTGTGGAGGAGACGCTGCCGTTGGGTGCGGCCATGTGGCGGCGGGAAAATCGGCGCGGATTGACCAGCCACGAAGCCCCGCCATCGGCGCTGGTCATGACAGCGGACAGCGCGCTGACCTTTGCCGGGCATCTGGCATGGAGCGGTAACAGCAGCAACCAGATCGAGCGGTGCGATGACGGGCGCTTTGCCTGGCAAATGGGCGAATGCTTGTCGCCCGGGGAAGTGCGGCTGGGTGCGGGCGAGTCGCTGACCACGCCGCAATGGCTGGTGACGTGCAGCAACGCGGGGCGCAACGGCGCGATGCAGACGATGCACCGTGCGTTGCGCGGGCGTGTCGATTGGCCCGGCGGGGCGATGCGCCCACGTCCGGTCCACATCAATAGCTGGGAAGGATTTTACTTTGACCATGACGCGACGGCGCTGATGCGGATGGCGGACCGTGCCGCCGCGCTGGGTGTCGAGCGGTTTGTCCTCGACGATGGCTGGTTCACCGGGCGCATCGATGACCGTCGCGCCCTCGGCGACTGGGCCGTTGACCCCGCCAAATATCCCCAAGGCCTCGGCCCGCTGGCCGCGCACGTCCGGCAGCTGGGTATGGAGTTCGGCCTGTGGGTCGAACCCGAAATGGTCAGCCCCGATAGCGACCTTTTCCGCGCCCATCCTGACTGGGCGTTGACTCAGCGCGGGCGGACGCCGGTGACGGCGCGGCATCAACTCGTGCTCGACATGGCCAACCCCGCCGTCGCCGAGCACATCTTTGGCTGGCTGTCGGGGTTGTTGCGCGACGTGCCGATAAGCTACCTCAAATGGGACCATAATCGCGCGCTGGGCCATGCCGGCGACCGGGCGATGTACCGCGCACAGGTTTCGGCCAGCTATGCGTTGATGGCGCGGCTCCGGGCCGCCTTTCCGGATGTCGAGATCGAAGCCTGCGCCGCCGGTGGCGGGCGGATCGACGCCGGCATTGCCCGCTATTGCCACCGTTTCTGGCCCAGCGACTGCATCGACGCGGTCAGTCGGGTCGACATCCAGCGGCATTTTCTGCAATTTTTCCCGCCGGAGATGATGGGCGCGCATGTTGGCGCGGCGACCGCGCATACCACGCGCCGCACCCAGTCGATGGCGTGGCGGTGTGC
>CAZAWL010000177.1:1407-4927 GCA_964488705.1 uncultured Sphingopyxis sp. | reverse complement strand
CGCAGCGGCAGCCGGTCGAGGATCAAAAACCCGATCACGCCCATGGTCATCGCCTGGGCAGGGCCGCCGACCAGCCCGGCAATATGCCATGGCCGGACGCGCGGGTCGGTCCAGCGGATGGGTTCCACCTCTGCCGGGTCGAAGCCATCGTCGCTGTCGCCCGGTTCCGGCAGCACCGTCGCCCCGCCGGCGGCGGGGTAGGCGCCGACGCTGCCGCGTGCGGCAAAGCGTGGCGCATCATCCGGCAGGATGGTCCTGAGCGCGATCAGCACCAACACGCCCACCAGCGCAAAGACGAACAACGGGCCGGACAGCCCAACGACTGGCAGGATCAGATAGGGGGCGATGGTCGGCCCGATGACGGTGCCGAGTCCAAAGGAGGAGGCGACGAGGCTCAGCGCCTTGGTGCGTTCGGCCGCTTCGGTGCGCGACGCGACATAGGCCTGAACCGCGGGTGGCGCAGCTGACCCGAATCCGCCGTAAAGGCTGCGAAACAGGGCGAACAGGGCAAAGGTGATGCCTGCCCCGGCTAGCCCTTCCAGCCCGGCCCACAACACCAGCCCGCACAACAGCATGGACGACGCAAAGCCGACGATGCCGAGCGCCATCAGCGCCCGACGACCCCGTTTGTCCGATTGGCGAGCCCAGCGCGGTGCGGTCACCACCCACAACAGCGCGGACCAGCTGAACGCCAGGCTGACCCACACGTCGCCGATGCCGAGCTTTGCCCCCAGCGCCGGCAGGATCGATTGCATGGCGGTATTGCCCGCCGCAGCCACCAACATCACCATGAACAGCACGGCCATGCGCGGACCGGCGATGGCAGTGGGTACTGGGTTGGGCGTCTGCATGGCGCGTTCCGTGCCACGCGAGACGGGCAGTGGCAATGCTGGTGACGGGAGTCCGAAGTCCGCCAGCTGTATCGGGCAGCGCGAAGTGCACTTCCGATTCAATGATTCTATAGGGTCACCAGCAAATCTAACGCTCTAGCGCAGCAGGAAACCGAACAATATTGTGGCAAATACCGCCAGTGCGACCACCTGGATCAGCACCTCACCCCAATTGGTTGCGGGGCCGACGCGTTCGGGAACATAATCGATGCGGTCGGTGGCCCGTTTGACCATCGCGTCGGTCATCGAACTCAGCCGTAATTCGACGCCGACCGCCAGCGCACCGGCCCAGATGGCGGGCTGTAGCAAGACAAAACCATTGGCAAGCCGGCGCAGTGTCGGCGGCAGAAACTGGATCAGCCAATCCTGCAACCCGAACCATGCCGGGATGGCGAGCAGGCTGGTCAGCAGCGTGGATATGGCAAAGTTGCGAAAGCGGCGCGATACCTCTTCACTCTCTGCGTCAAACTCCGCCAGCATCCGCTGATACTGCCGACGGGTCAGCGGATAGCGCATGCCTCGCCAGGTCAGGGTGACGCCATTGTCGCCCACCTGGAACTGGTCGGCAAAGCGCTGACGTCGCACCGACATGTCGGGGCCGAGGCTGAAAATGGCCCGTCGATGCATGGTCTCGGTCATGGACAGGGGCTCCGTTGCGTTACGCCAGCCACCAGGCCAACGCGCCGATGACGGCCACCAGCAGCGCCACCGACAACAGCCCGACGGGAAGCGAATCGATCGTCAGATCCGCCTCTGTCATGCGCGGTTCGGCCCCGGCACGGGCCGTCGCCCGCGCCGCTAGGCGGCCGAACAGACGGTGGATGGCGACTTCCTGATGGATTCCGATGGCCAACGCCCAGACAAAGGGTGCCGCGCCGATCATGTTGCCGACGAGGTTGTGGTGCGCGACCGGCACGGCCGCCGCTATGTGCGTCCGGACCATCGACACGAGCATGAAGCCGGCGATACCGACGATGATGCACAGGTTTATATACCGGCCGGATGCGACCAGAATTTGGTCAAGCGCGGCCTCGGCCTCGCGTTGTTCGTTGGCGGTGATGCGGTACCGGCGGCGCCGGTGGATCATGTCGATGCCGCCTGCCGCGGGGATGAACCGTTTGCCAAAACTCTCCCGGCGAGCCGCGTGCAACGCCGCATTGGAATAGCGTCGGCTGTTCCACATGCGCGCTAGCGGAGAGGAATTGTCGGGTGCCGCCATAGCCTGTGCCTAGTGCAAATCCATTGACGCCGGGTAAAAATGGGCGCCGCCCAATCTGTCCGACCCGCCTTTCCATTCGCGGGGACTTCGCCTATCGCTCGCGCAGCTTTGGATGGTTTGGGAAACGGCAGAAAAGCATGGCGGGCAGTTTTTTCGGCACCGACGGGATTCGCGGCCTCACTAACAGCACGCCGATGACAGCAGAGGTGGCGATGCGCGTCGGCATGGCGGCGGGCGCGCACTTTCTGCGCGGCGACCACCGCCACCGCGTGGTGGTGGGCAAGGACACGCGCCTGTCGGGCTATATGATCGAAAATGCGATGGTTGCGGGCTTTACCGCTGTCGGCATGGACGTCGTGCAGGTCGGGCCGATGCCAACCCCGGCGGTGGCGCTGCTGACCCGGTCGATGCGCGCCGACCTTGGCGTCATGATTTCGGCCAGCCACAACCCGTATCATGACAATGGCATCAAATTGTTCGGCCCCGACGGTTTCAAACTGTCCGACGCCGACGAGCTGGCAATCGAGGCGCTGATCAACCGGGTGCCGGCGCTCGCCCAGCCAGGCGACATCGGACGGGCGCGGCGGATAGAGGATGCGCGGGGGCGCTATATCCACGCGGTCAAGGCCACGCTGCCGCAGCGCATCCGGCTAGACGGGCTCAAGATCGTCATCGATTGTGCCAATGGCGCGGCCTACAACACCGCGCCGACCGCATTGTGGGAATTGGGGGCGGAAGTGGTCGCCATCGGTGTCCAGCCCAACGGCAAGAATATCAATGACGCCTGCGGGTCGACCCATCCGCAATTGTTGCAGGAAACGGTCGTTGCCAGCGGTGCCGATATCGGCATCGCGCTCGATGGCGACGCCGACCGGCTGATCATCGTCGACGAACATGGCGCGATCGTCGATGGCGACCAGATCATGGCGGCGCTGGGGTTGAGCTGGCACGCCGCCGGCCTGCTGCGAGGTGGCGGCATTGTCGCGACGATCATGTCGAATCTGGGGCTGGAGCGCTGCCTCGCCGTCCAAGGGTTGACGCTGGAACGGACCAAGGTGGGGGACCGCTATGTCCTCGAACGGATGCGTGAGGGCGGGTTCAACGTCGGCGGCGAACAGTCGGGACATATGATCCTGTCCGACCACGCGACGACGGGGGACGGCACGATTGCGGCGTTGCAATTGCTGGCGGCGCTGATCGACAGTGGTCAGCCGGCCAGCGCCTTTCTCCACCAGTTTGAACCGGTGCCGCAGCTGCTCAAAAATGTGCGCTATACAAAGGGCAAGACCCCGCTGGACGCGGCGCCGGTGAAGGCGGCGATTGCCGATGGTGAGGCCGCGCTGGCGGGCAGCGGCCGCCTCGTCATCCGCCCGTCCGGGACCGAACCCGTCATCCGTGTCATGGCGGAGGG
>CAZAWL010000177.1:0-1307 GCA_964488705.1 uncultured Sphingopyxis sp. | reverse complement strand
GAAATGCGACCTGATTGCGAAAAATGCGGGGCCGATTTGCCTGCCCAGATGCATGGCGCGTTTATCTGTTCCTTTGAGTGCACCTTTTGCGCCAATTGCGCCGACAGGCTCGACGAAATTTGCCCCAATTGCGGCGGCGACCTGCTCGACCGGCCTATCCGCAACGCCAATATGCTGGAAAAATTCCCGGCATCGACGGTGCGCAAGTTCAAGGGGTGAATGGCTGCATTTTTCGTTTGACCTCAAGCGGGGTTGAGGAACGATAGGGGCGGGATGACACACACCACACCCGCTTCACCCGCCGTTGCGCGCATCCTCATCATTGCCGGGTCCGACAGTGGCGGCGGTGCCGGTATCCAGGCGGATATCAAAACCGTGACTATGCTCGGCGGCCATGCGATGACCGCCGTCACCGCCATTACCGCGCAAAACACGCTCGGCGTGCAGGCGGTGCACCCGGTCCCCACCGATATCGTGCTGGCACAGATTGACGCGGTCGTCGCCGACCTTGGCGTCGATGCGGTCAAGATCGGCATGATCGGCGCCACCGAAACCGCCATGGCGGTGGCGCAGCGGCTGAGCCGCGACGACCTGTCGACCGTTCCCGTCATTTTCGACCCGGTCATGGTGGCAACCAGCGGTGCGGCACTCGCGGATGCCGGAACCATTGCCGCCTTTTCCGCGCTGATGCGGCGGGCAACGCTCACCACGCCGAACCTGCCGGAGCTGGAGGCGCTGGGCGGTGTCGATAGCATCCGCGTCCATGGCGGTGCATTGCTCGTCAAAGGGGGCCATGCAGGCGATGACACCATCGTCGACAAGCTGTTTCTGCCTGATGGCGACAGCGCCATCTGGGAAGCGCCGCGCATCGACACGACCAGCACCCACGGCACCGGCTGTACATTGGCGAGCGCGATTGCGACCGGCGTGGGGCAGGGGATGCCGGTTGTTGCCGCGGTCGCGCGTGCGCGCGATTTCGTCCGCCTCGCGCTGCACGGCGCGCCGGGGTTGGGGCAGGGCCATGGACCGATGGGCCACGCCCAGGTGCGCAATGACGGCCTGTTCACTGGCCCTGCGCTGAACCAGGTCACTTTGCCCGCCCGCGACTATGCGGCCTCGGTCGCGTTCTACAAACGGCTCGGCCTGACACAGATCGTCGATTCGCCGGATAATGGCTATGCCCGGTTCGAGGCGGCGAATGGCGTGACGCTGTCAATCCATGCAGGTGACGGCGTGGGGCGCGGCACCGTGATCTACCTTGAAAGCGGCGCGCTCGACGCATGGGTCGCCTATCTGGCGCGCAAGGG
>CAZAWL010000176.1:0-4956 GCA_964488705.1 uncultured Sphingopyxis sp. | reverse complement strand
GTCATCGGCATTTTGCCCGGCCGCGTCCGACCCGACGAATATGTGCTCTATACCGCGCATTGGGACCATCTGGGACGCTGTGAAGCCAATGCCGCAGGCGACGACATCTGCAACGGCGCGATCGACAATGCGACCGGCACCGCTGCGTTAGTAACATTGGCGCAGGCGCATGCCCGGGCGGGTGCTGCGGACAGGACGCTCGTCTTCCTCGCCGTGACCGCAGAGGAAAGCGGCCTGCTGGGTTCCAAATATTATGCCGAGAACCCTGTCTTTCCGCTGGCGCACACGGTGGGCGGGGTCAACATGGATGCACTGAACGGCGCTGGCGCCGCGCGCGACGTGATTGTCGTCGGCCGCGGCAAGAGCGACCTCGACGCCTATCTGGAACGCGCGCTCGCGGCCGAGGGGCGTACAGCATCGAACGAACCCACGCCTGAAAAAGGCTTCTATTATCGATCGGACCATTTCAGCCTGGCAAAGCTGGGTGTGCCCATGCTCTATTTCGACGGCGGGGAGAACCTGTTCGAAGGCGGTCCGGCAGCCGGGCGCGCCTGGGCCGAAAATTATACGACCAATCGCTATCACGGGCCTGACGATGAAATCGAGGCGATTACCGACTGGTCGGGCATGATGGCCGATCTGCGGCTCTATTTCGCGGTCGGGCGCATGATAGCGATGGACACGGCCTGGCCCAACTGGGTCGAGGGCGATGAATTTCGAGCCATCCGCGACCGCAGCCGCGCAGGCCGGTAAGCCGGTATGCCATCCCCCCTGCCCGAATGGGCGCCGCATGAACGGCTGTGGATCGGCTTTCCCGCGATAGCCGATGAATGGGGCGCGGCCTTTCACCGGGCCCGTCAGCAGATCGCCGCCTTTGCCAACGCCGTCGCTGACCATGGTCGCGGCGAACATGTGACGCTCGTCTGCAACAGCGCGGCCGATGCGGCCACGGCGCATGGCCTCATCGAACCGTCGGTCGAGGTCATCGTCGAAGCGCTGGGCGATGTCTGGTTGCGCGACACCGCCCCGATCATCATCGGCACCGGGAGCGGACGGCGCGCTGTCGATTTCGCCTTTAATGGTTGGGGCGGCAAATATCTGATGCCCGGGGACTGCGACGTCGGGGAACGACTGGCGCGGCACTTTGCCTTTCCCGTCGATAGCCAGTCCATGATCCTCGAAGGGGGCGGCATCGACTGGGACGGCACGGGCCGGTGCGTCACCACCAAACAATGCCTGCTCAACGCCAATCGCAACGCGGGCATGAGCCGTGCGGATGTCGCCGCGGTGCTGCGCGATACGCTCGGCTTTGACCGCATCTTGTGGCTCGGTGACGGCCTGTTCGGCGATCACACCGACGGTCATGTCGACAATCTGGCGCGGTGGGTTGCCCCGGGCGTCTTGCTCCTGCCGACCGCCAGTGGCGACGACGACCTCAACGCCGCCGTCTATGCCGACGCAATGGTGCGCGCCTGCGCCTTTGGCGACATCGATATCCGGACCATTCCGTCCCCCGGGCGGGTAGAGGTCGACGGCACGCCCGTCCCCGCCAGTTACATGAATTTCCTGATCGGCAATAATGTCGTCGTGATGCCGGCCTATGGCACCGTACACGATGATGCCGCGGCCGCAGTCCTGGCTGATTGCTTTGCCGACCGACGCATTGTTCCCCTGCCCTCCGACGCGATACTGGCCGGCGGCGGCAGTTTCCATTGCACCAGCCAACAGGTGCCCGCATGAGCGGCGCGTTTCTGGTGCGGGCTCTGCTGTCGGGCGTGCTGGTCGCAATCATCGCGCTCGTCGCGCGACGCAGCCCCGGTCTCGGCGGGTTGATCGCCGCGATTCCGCTCGTCTCGACGCTGGCGATGATATGGATATGGGTCGACACGCAGGACCGCGAAGCCGTGGCGGCATTCAGCCTGTCAGCCTTTTGGTATTTCCTGCCCACCGTGCCGATGTTCGTCATCATCCCGCTATTGCTGCGTCAGGGCACCGACTTTTGGCTGGCACTGGGGTGCGGGGTCGGCGTAACCATGCTATTTTTCCTGGCCATGAGCCGACTGCTCGCAGCCTATGGCGTGACATTGTCTTGAGAGGGACCGTCTGATGGCCAATTGGTGGGACCGCCACGTCGTGCCGCGATTGATCCGCAAATGTTGCGGTCAGCCGCAGGTGATGAAGGCACGCAGCCGCATCGTCCCGCTGGCCAGCGGCGATGTGTTCGAACTGGGCTGCGGCGGTGGCATCAACCTGCCCTTCTACGACCCTGCGCGCGTGACGAGTTTCGCCGGTTGTGACCCGTCAGCAGCGCTGCTGGACGATACGCGGCGCCTGACGTCGCAGCTCGGCGTGTCCGCCGACATCAAAGAGGGCGTCGGTGAAGCCATACCGTTTGCCGATGCCAGTTTCGACACGGTCGTCACCACCTTCACCCTCTGTTCGGTGCAAAATCCGGCTGCCGTTCTGGCCGAAATCCGGCGGGTCCTGCGCCCCGGCGGCACTGCCCTGTTCCTCGAACATGGGTCAGCCCCGCATGAAATGGTGCGGTCGTGGCAGCGGCTGATTGAACCCGTGTGGAAACGCATCGGCGGCGGTTGCCACCTGACCCGCCCCATCGGCGCGGCCTATGAGGCCGCCGGATTCCAAACCAACCTGATGGGGTCGGGCTATATGCCCAAGACGCCGCGGCCGATGGGTTGGATCGAATGGGGCTCAGCCCGCACTTAAGGTCCTGACCCTGGGCCGCGCTTTTACGGCTTTTTTACTGCCAGATTCTACGCTGCATCAGGATTCAACAGGCATCCGGACGTAGATATGCAGTCGTTAAAGCTCGCCAGCGTTACCCTCGCCCTCCTGGCGGCCAGCGCCTGCGACAGCAATCGTATCCCCGTCGAGGGCACAATTTTCAGCGCCACCTACAAATGCCGATACGACATTCAGGGTGACCAGGCCCGCGCGATGGCCGAGCGCGCGCGCGCCGGCAATGCGCCAAGCGAACAAGAGATGTTTGGCGATTGCTCGAGCGACCCCGACTTCCAGCAAGCCCGCGCCGACTTCGACAATTTCAAAACCCGCTTTTCCGGCCACGCCAAGTTTCGCGTGTCCTATATTTCGCCGATCGACAATAGCTCGCAAGAAGGCGAACTGGAATTTGATGGCGACGACCGCGAATTTTACTCGTTACGGCCCAACACGCCGGTCACCTTGCTCGTCAATCAGACGGACCATAGCGATATCCGCTTCGGCGGCTGACGCATTGCCATAATGCACCTGCGGCAACACCCACAGGCGCACCGGGGTGTCATTGTCTGCTACCCTACGTCCGTTCCGCGCGGCTGCATCGACCCCACCGAATTCTCGCTAGAGCTGGGTGCAACCGCTGCTTTCACTGCCGTAGCTAAAGCCCCAGCTGCGCCAGCCAGTGGCGTCGACATGAAAGCGGCCAATCTGGTTCTGTTCCGGCCGCGCAGCGTCGAAATAGGCACCCAGCCCCCACCGCACAGCTCTGCCCTCCGCCCGCCAGCGAGCGCACAGACGACGAAAGCTGCTGGCGGCGTCGGGCTGATCCAGCGGCACCAGGTCGACAGCGGAAAATGACAGATGCCGGCTCTGCGATGCGCCCCTTGCGCAGCCATTGACCGCAGGGGTGCGAAAGGCCGAAACCACCTCCACCCGGCCCACAGTCGGGATAACCTTGTCCCGCACCAGATTGAGCGCCGGGATAATGCTGTGCCACAGGCGGCGCGGCGGCATGACGAATGCATCGACGCCACATTGGCGGTTGCTGGCGCGTAACAGCGTCCAGCTGGGCACCGTATCGGCATGGCCGGCACGCGCAACAAAGGCCGAGAATGCGCCGAAATCCCGCGCCAGAGCCGGATCTCGCGCCAACCAGCGGTCAAATGCAACGCGTGAGATATCCGCCGACGCTGCTTCGGGCGCCGATGTGTTTTGCATGGGGCGGGGCGGGTCGCGCAGCAGCAGAAGCACCGCCGCGATTGCCACCGCGATCGTCGCGGCAATCCGCCCCGCGCGGGTCACTCGCCCGGGCCGGGCACAGCCACATCACCCGCATGCCGGGCACCGCGCCGCGCCGCCAGTACGACCTGCCTGTGCCTTTCTGCATAGCGCGCCCGGTCCGCGTCGCTGCGCGAACCGGCACAATGGTGACATTGCACGCCTTCGACATAGTCGGGCGAGGCGCGGTCACTGGCGCTCAATGGCATACGACAGGCGCGGCACAGACAATGGTCGCCCTCAACCAGACCGTGACCGACGCTGACGCGTTCATCAAAGACAAAGCAGTCGCCTTGCCACAGGCTCTGGTCGGCGGGCACCTGTTCCAGATAGGCCAAAATGCCGCCCTTGAGGTGGGCAACATCCTCTATCCCCTGCGCACGCAAATAGGCCGTCGATTTTTCGCAACGGATGCCGCCGGTACAGAACATCGCCACCCGCTTGCCTGACAATTCCCCCTTGTGCGCCGCGAACCAGTCGGGAAATTCGCTGAAACTGCGCGTTTTCGGGTCGATCGCCCCGACAAAGCTGCCGATCGCCACTTCATAGTCGTTGCGCGTGTCAATGATGACCGTGTCGGGGTCGCTGATCAACGCATTCCAATCCTGTGGCGCGACATAGCGGCCGACGTCGCGTGCCGGGTCAATGCCCTCTACGCCGAGCGTCACAATCTCCTTTTTCAGCCGGACCTTCATCCGCCCGAATGGCTGGACCGTTGCGGTTGAATATTTGACGTCGAGCGCGCTGCAGCCGGGCAATTGCCGGACATGGTCCACGACGAGCGCAACCGCGTCGTCCCGCCCCGCGATTGTCCCGTTAATGCCCTCGCGCGCCAGCAGCAGCGTGCCCTTTATGCCCTGTGCCACACATAGCGACAGCAATGGCTTGCGCAGCGCCGCCGGGTCATCAAAAGGCGCGAATTGATAAAGAGCGGCAACG